>JAYZWP010000030.1:0-2976 GCA_036142245.1 Pseudomonadota bacterium
CGTAAAGCTCCGCCATCTCGAGATTGGCATCCACCAACAGCGCATTCCTGCTTTCACTGTCAGCCAATTCGCGGCGAACCGTTTCAAGTTCTCCCTGGAACCGGTCGCGTTCAGCCTCTGTATCGCGCAGCCGGGAAACCGCCTCACGATATTTCTCCGTCGTTTCGACCAGCCGCTCGTCGGTGCGCCGGATGCGCTCGTTGGCGGACTCGACCCGCTGCGTGAAACGCTCGACCAGCGCTTCCGATCGAGCCTGGACCTGGTCCAACTCCGCCCCCAACCGGGTTACCTCCCCTTCCAGCTGGGTGACTTTCATTGCAAGCGCCTCGTTTTCGCCCTGCAACGCCGCTTTCTCGTTGTTGAGTTGACGCAGCATGAACTGGGCCCGTTTCAAGGCCCGCTGTTGTGCATCATCCTGGGCGAAGACAATACCGGACCAAGAAGCCGATGCCAGCACAGCGACCACCAGAACAATCGAGCGCAATCGGGAAACCGTCATCAGAAGGTCGTGTTCAGATCGAGCTGAACGGTATCGATGCCCAGGGGCGGGCCGTCGATCTCATCCGACGACAGCCAGCGCAGCGTGACCCAGGTGTTGTCCATCAACCCGTAACTGCCCCCCAGAATCCACCCCTTGGCGTCGGTGCCGCCGAGGTGAAAATCGGAGTCGGTGAAGGCGTCCAGCACCGCGTCGCGTTCCAGATAGCGATACGCACCGAACACCTGCCAGTCCCGGCGTTTCGCCATTTGCGGCCAGCCGGCGGTGAACCCGAGCTGGTACCCCATGACCTCATCATTCACCCGCACGCCGGTGCGCCGTTCTATCTCGTCCTTGTCGAAACCGATGTTCTTGACGACGTCCGCCGTCACCACGAAATGCAACGGTGCCAGCTGAGCGAAATCGTAGGCCGCGTGCAGATTCACGAGCCGATAGTCCGTCGCCAACGCGAACAACTGACTGCCCGGATCCGACGGGTCGCTGATGTCGTACAGGGTATTACCCTTCTGCAGCACCTGCGGTGCCGTGAAGTTCTTGAGACTGCTGCCGACGGCGTTACGGCTGCCGGTGATGTTCTCGTAGTGGTAGTACGCCAGACCGGCTGAAAAGCGGGACTGATCGTGGAAAATCAGTTCCGTGCCAAGTTGTGCCCCGAATAACCACTTATCCTGCGACGACAGCTCGAACTCTTCGAGCGGAAAAGCGCCGAGAGTCAGGAACAGCGTGCGGTCGCGCTCGGTCATGGCGAGCAGGTTGTCACCGCCGCGCAGATTGCGTCGGTAGGTCAGCGCCAGTCCCTCGAACCCAAGGTCCGAGTCCCAGACCAGGTCACTCGACAGCCAGGGATTCGGGATCCGCCCGCCGGTGAGCGTCAGGTAGGGATAGTCGTCCAGATTGATGCCGTTCCAACGCACATAGGCCCGGTCCAGCACCACATCGTACCGGTTGAAACTTTCCCCCAGTGTCTGGTTGGTGGAGACCGGGTCGCCGAGATTCCCCGTCGTCAAGCGCATGCTCGCTTTCAGGTTGTTGTCGACGCTGGCATCCATCTGCATGCGGACCCGGGCGCGCCCCCGGTACCGGTCCTGAGTGGTATTGGAAAACGCGCCCAACCCGGCGGGTCCGACGCCGCCCGCGTCGTTAATCTCGGCAAAATCAGGGTAGCTGTTGGCGACGTTCTTACCGGCGAACAGGTCCGACTGTGTTCTGAGACGCACATCTCCTTTGAACGAGATGCCGTTCACCCAGCCCGGCAGGGCATCGGGCAGACCCCAACGCTCATTCTTGGCTTGCTGGAGCACGTCATCGACCACCTGACTGCGCAGTTCGGCGCGCACCTGGTTGCGAATATCCTCTTTCACGAACTCCGGTACATACGGAACCCGTACCACCTTGTCACCCGGAGCCCCGAGTCCCTCTTCCTCGACTCGGGCCAGCGCCTGAGCGGCGGTCGCCACCTTTTTCGCCTCGTGCTCCAACTCGGCGCGTACCAACGCCTTTAACTCCTCGCGCAGTTCGTCGCGCAGTTCCTCGCGAACGACGTCCGGCAGATAGGAGGCCGGCTGCTGGGGCTGCGATGATGGAGGCAGCGGATCGTTCTGGTTGCGGATCGCCCGGGCATCGGCTGCCGACAGAACGCCTTCGGACTCCAGCCCTGCGACGATCCGGAGCAGGTTTTTTTCGAGTTCCAGGAGTTCGGCGTCTGCCGCGGCGTGGGCCGTCCCGTTTGCCACACAGAAAGCGACGGCGCCGATAACGATGACTGAGCGCATGATCTCTGACGAGGTTGTGTTTGCAGCCGACCGACACGCGGAGACCCTTGAGAGACGGGAGCGAACCGGGCGACGGACTTTTTCCGCCGCCTAATTTTTTTCAGCTTGGTTACAACATCGTGACGGCAGCGGTTTCGATCCTCCCGCGAACAGGATGCGGCGCGCCAGCGGCGCTCGACCCGCCTGCACCTATGACCACCACTATTCGGGACATCACCGCATGGAAGCCAAGGGGCCGGACGCGGAACACCGCATCCGGACTGCCGCCACCCGGCCGCGGATTGGCCGGCGCCGTGCCTAAATGCGCGAGGTAACGCGCAACCGGATCGGCTGCGGCATATCCTGCGGAGGCGCGCTGCTGATGCGCACGTTCCGGGCGATGGCGCGCTCGAGCCGACCGTCCACCTCAGGGTCTCCACTGCCGCGTTCGATCATGGCGGTTTCGACATCCCCCACCGGCGATAGCCAGATTTTCACGACCACGGTGTAACTGAGTGCGCGCACCTCTTCGAGCTGCTGCAACTGGTTCTGCAGATCCTCCTGCACGATCCGGCCGTACCAGCCGAACGCGCTGCCGTCACCGCCCAGCAGACTCCTACCCCCCTTCTTGCCGATCAGTCCAAAAGCGTCACTGCCGGCGCCGCCCTCGGCGTCCAGGCCCAACTCAGCGCCCGGTGGAGGTTCATCGGCGATCTCCTCGGCGAG
>JAYZWP010000031.1:0-10051 GCA_036142245.1 Pseudomonadota bacterium
ACCCGATAGCCGAGGTCGCCCAGGGCATGACCCAGGGTTTTCGTGCCGGCGGGAAAATCAGGCGTGTAGGGGTAGTTGGAATTGTCGAACATCCCGGTGCGCTGCACATGCTGCCCCGTGAACAGGACAGAGCGGGCAGCGGTGCACATGTTGGAAGCGGTGTAGTGGCGTTGGAAACTCACGCCACGCTCGGCGATCCTCTGGCGGTTGGGCAGTTCGAAGCCGGGGACGGTCGGGTAGGCGAAGCTCTCCTGATCGGTGGTGATCAGCAGGATGTTATACCGCTGGCCGGCGGCAACCGACCTGGTCCGGGACCCGGTCCGGAGCGTGTCGGACGTCGCTCCCGCCAAGTGCGGTAAGAGCGCAGTAACGCCGGCCGCGGCGGCTGCGCCACCCAGGAACCGTCGCCGGCCGAATTTCCCCGGTGCGTCACGATGCGCGAAAGTCCGTTTCATACCCTTTAATCTCCTCCCCGATTCGCAAACCCGGCCCGCGCGGGTCGGCGGGCTTTGGCGCCCGGTATGGCTCCGGGCTTTGCGGCCGACGGCGTGACCTTAGCCTGTGCGCAGCGGTCGCGGCAATTCTGAATCGTTGGCTCTGAGGTTGCGCGAAGCCGCCGCCAATTATCCGTTCTGCGGTGTGCCCGGCGCCAGGTGCGTCCGGCTCGCGCGGCGCCCGGTCGGTGTCGGCCCGAATGGAGAGCCGCCAGTTCGATCTCCTGCCGGTGATGGCGGTTTAGCGGGCCACCGCCTCACCGCCGGCGCTTTGACTGCTGAACCGGACCTCTCTCAGAGGACGCGTAGCCCGACCGACTACCCAGTTTCGAACTCGGTCACCGATGACGCAGCACTGTTATCGGGAACAGCTGATCGAAGAGAGGCTGCCCGCAACGCAGTGCCACCTCGGGATCGCGGATCATGCGTCGCTTGCGGCCGAGGGCTGTTGCGCCCTGGATTGGAGGCTGTGCGCCCGACAATCGGGGAGGCCAACGCCTCCAGGTCGCCCGCCTCAGGTATCCGAATCGGGCTTTCGACTCACGCCATGGGTTCCGGCCGGCGTCTTGCGCCACGGCGGCTGTCGACTGTTTTGCGCGATCCGCGCTCAGTAGGGCGCATTACCCTCAACCGTGAAGCTCACACTGGGGAAGCTGTAAGCGGGGGCTTGATAGACCACCACTGCTACAACGACAGCGATGGCGATGGCCAGCAGGTGTCGGCCGAAGAAAGTGAGTGACGGAACATCCAGCGAACCGAAATCCTGAGCATGCATTGTGAGAATCCTTTTTTTGGAGTGACGTCATCGCTATGACGCGATCGCGCGAGCTATCGGCGACGTGCGCCAAAACTTGAGGACTATTTTTTCGGTCAGGCTGTCGCCCCGGACCGCTCCCCTGACGTGTGCGGAGCGCCGAACAGGTGCTGGTAGGTGATCGGGTGCAGCGGCCGGTTCAGCCATTTTTCCAGGTCGGTTGCAAGGAACAGGGCGTCGTCGCGAGGATGGATGGCGATGCGCAGGTGTGTGGCGCTCATCGCCCGGCAGCGGGCGACCGCGTTGCTGGCCCGCAGTGCGAGCGTCTGCCAGCGATGCCGTGCTTCGAATCCCAGCAGTGGCGAGGGATGGTGCCGACCCCGTTCGGCGTCATAGACACCCGACAGCGTTTCGTAAAAGCGAAACGGTGCGTCCGCCAGCGCCGCCCGGCGCAGGGCGCCCAAGGCCCAGGCCGGGGGGACGTAACTCGCCGGCTCGGCGAATCCGTGGTCGCTGAACCAGCCGTGGCAGCGGTGCAGCAGCGCGAGAATCCGGTCGGGATCGAGTGCCAGGTGCTCCGCCACGGCGGCTGAGACCAGCGCACTGTGCAGGCGGTGATGCCAACCCCGCACCTGAGCGACCCGATGCACCCAGCCGTGGCCAGCCAACTCGTGACCGGCGTCCTGCAGGCCCCGCAGCCACGCCACGCCGCTCCGGTCCCAGCCCACGCCCGGGACTACCAGCAGCGTGACCGGCGCGAGGCCGAGTGTGTGCAGCCGCCGCAGCCAGGCGGCGACCGGCGCGCGCGTCTCGGGCATCACGTCGTGCAGCGAGATGAGCGTCGTGGGCGCGTTACGGTGGCGCATTGTTCGTCAGCAGGCGCAGCCACAGGTCGCAGTTCCAGGCGTGGTGGCCGCGCACGGCGGCTAGTCCGCGGGCGGTCTTTTCGCGCCGGATCGCCGGGTCCGTAGCGTAGAGCCGCCGCAGGGCGTCGGCCACCGACTCGCTCGCGCCGATGTGGAACAGCCCCCGGGCCAGTTCCGGCCAGTCCCGGATGCCGCAGCCCTGGGATACCAGGGTACAGCGGTTGCGCGCGAGGGCCTCCAGTGCAACCGTTCCGAATGACTCGAACCGCGACGGCAGTACCAAGGCATCGCAGCGGTCCAGGGCGCCCATCAGGCCGGCACGGTCGAGCCAGCCAAGGTACTCGAGGTTGCGCAACTGCCGGCTCGCGGTTTGTACGGCGCTGCGCCGCGGGCCGTCACCGGCGATCAGGAACGTCAGTTGCGGCAGCTGCCGGGCCGCGTCGAGCACGGCATCGAGATTCTTTTCCGGTGCCAGACGGCCAGCGAACAGCACGGTGCGTAACTGGCTGCGCAGCGGTGTCGTCGGGTGGGCAAGATATTCGCCGGGCAGGGGCGTGCCCGCCAGGACCACCGGGCGGTCGCTGAGTGCGGTGGCCGCGGCAAGCATCTGGGCTGAATTGGCAACGATCAGATCGGCGCGGCCAAACATCCGGCGCTGTATCACCTCGGCGACACGTCGGGGGATCGGTCCGGAAAACCGGTTCCAGTACAGCTCCAGCAGCTGCGCGAAGTCGGTGTGGAAGCCCACGATGAGGCGGCTGTGGTGACGCCGAGACAAATAAGTGCCGAGCAGACCATAGGGGCCGGGCGTCGCGACGACCACGACATCCGGCGCCAGGGCGGTGAAGTGTGCCGACACTTTGCGGTACGACGGTAGGCTCAGGGTCTGGCTGGAATCGCCGGGCATGGGAACCCGGATGCGGGTCCGGGTGGCCGGTTCCGGAGCGATCAGACCGATCCGGGCGACGTGGCCCGCCAGGCTCGCCGCGAGATCCTGATAGTAGGTCGCGACGCCATTGCGTTCCCGGGTGGTGTCGGAAATTATCGCGACGCGCAGTCCGGCGCCGGTGCGCAATGGCCGCGGGTCTGGCCGGTCGCCGCTTCCCTGCGGTACTGACATCAGCCGGTCGCCGGTCGTTCACGGGCGGGATACCGGGCGTAAACAGCCGCGAATTCCCTGCGCACGGTCAGCTCGTCGAGACCGAACTCGGCCAGCGTGTAGCGATGGCGGCTGCGATAGCCGCGCGCAGCGGCACCCGCCTGCGCAAGCCGCACCGAGAATGCCGCGGAAAGGTCGATTCCAAGCGTGTCATAGAGGCGTCGCACCACCTTTTCGGGTTGTGCCTGCAGACTGTCCATCTCCACAACCGCACGCCGTCCGGCCGGTAACGTGGGCAGGCGCTCCAGCAGGTTTTCGTAGTAGTAGCGAAGACTGCGCGTTATACGGCGTGGAAAGATGACGCCCTCCGGATCGCTGTCGAACAGCCGCACGCCGCTTTGGATGGCGCTCAATTGCGAGGGCAGGGTCTGCACAGGATCCCGCAGACAGCAGATCACCTCGGCATCCGGAAACTCTTCCAGCAGAGCACCGAGCAGCGGCGCGAAGGAGGCATTCTTCGAAAGTAACCGCTTAGACTCTCCCCCGCCGTGCACGTACAGATGTCGCTGCAGTGCCCGTCGGTAGTAACGCAGCAGACGCTGTTGCTGTGCCTTCGGCAGAGCCCGGTCGAACTCGGATAGCCGCCAGCAGTATTCCGAGGTGGAAAAGGGGATGGCGAGAATGAAGGTGCCCAGCACAGGAAGTAGCGAGAGATAGTCCTCCTCGGGGGCTCCCAGGTCGACAGGGTGGACATCGCGCAGCGCGCTGGCGAGGCGATCCGTGAGCCGGGTCAGCGCTTTCCCCAGCGGGCGCCCGAGGCGACCATCCAGCGCGTTGAGGGCAAGGATTACCTTGCGCTGACAGACGGAGGGGGCGAACAGGCACTCCCAGGTAGAAAAAGTAGTGAACCGGTCGTCCAGCGCAAACAGCGAGTGCAGGAAAGTGGTTCCGCTGCGCGGCGGTCCCACGATGAACAGCGGCGATTTGACAGGGACTTTCCGATAGCCGGGGAACAGCACCTCGTCCAGAAGCAGCCCGATCCAATGGCCGGCAAGGTAAACCCCCAGCAGCGGCAGAAAGAGCAGCATCACCAGAACCCTGTAGAGCGATGGACGGCGGGGGCGCCCGGCGCCGGGCAAGCCGCCAAAGGCGCTCTGGAACATCTCGCGTAACAAACGGACGAAAGGGAGCAATTCAGTTGGTGCTGACTCGGTGCAGGCGGCAGGTGACTCGCCGCTCCAAAGCGCGTGCAGGTTCCACGCGGCGCATTACGAGATGATGACACCGACGATTCATTGCCACGGGTTCCGCGGCCTGTTTCCCGGCGAGGCGTTGGGTCGTAGGCTCCGGCTCTCAGGCGATGGCGCGTTGCCGTGCCTGGCGGTCTCGGCCGCACAGCACGGCAGCGATCCGCTCGAGCGGCACCACGTCCTGTGCGCCACCGGCCGCGACCGCGGCACCGGGCATCCCCCAGACCACGCTGGAAGCTTCATCCTGGGCGATGGTGTAACCGCCGGCCTGATGGATTCTTAACAGCCCCTGCGCCCCGTCTTTGCCCATGCCGGTGAGCAGCACCGCGGCGGCGCCTGGGCCGAGGGTGGCGATCGAGTCGAACAGGACGTCAACGGAGGGACGGAAGCCGTGCACTTTCTCCATCCGGTGTAATCGACAGCGCAACTCCCCGGCACGTTCCTCGATTACCAGGTGTTGATCGCCGGGGGCCAGATAGATGTTGCCCTGCTCGATCGGGTGTCCGTCCTGGGCTACCTGTGTGCGCATGACGGTAACGTCGTCCAGGCGCTGGACGAAACTCTCGACAAAGCGTCCGGGCAGATGAATGGCGATCAGGGTGCCGGGGGTGTCCGAAGGGAAATGTCGCAGCAGACGGCGCAGCGCCTGGGGGGCGCCGGTCGATCCGCCCATCGCGACGACCCGCACGCCGGGCCGGGCAAAGGGTTGCGCGCGCCGGTCCATCGGTTCCAGGGCCGTTCCGGATAGGGTGTTCATCTCCGCCTGGCGGGTGGAGAGCCGTTCAACGGTGTCTTTGGTTGCGGCCGCATCCACGATTTTGCGTGTCAGGGCGGCGGCATAGCGTTTCAGCGCGTCCGCGGACGTATCGGTGGGTTTGGCGATGACATCCACTGCCCCGCGCTCCAGGGCGCGCAGTGCCGCGTCGGTACCGGCATCCGTGTGGGTGGAGACCATCACGACGGGGACTGGATGAAACCGCATCAGCTTGCCGAGAAAGGTGACTCCGTCCATGCGCGGCATCTCGACATCCAGGGTTACCACATCCGGTCGCAGTTGGCGGATGACGTCCTTGGCGTAGAACGGGTCCACCGCCGATCCGACCACTTCGATCCGCGGGTCTTGAGCCAGCAGATCGCGCAGCAGGATCCGCATGACACTGGAGTCATCGACGATGACTACGCGGATGCGTTTGGCAGTAGTGCCCGACATGGTATCAGTGCGTGTCCTGTTGCCGCGGCGTGTCCCGCTCGGGCGCTATGGGTAAGTTGTGGGCGGTTGCCCGCCGCGGGCGATACAGCGATCTCTGAACGACTTCGAAATAGTCATCACCGGCGACCAGGCTTTCGGTGTAACCGAGAAACAGGCAACCACCGTCATTAAGCGCCTCGGCGAAACGGGCGGCAAATCCACGTTGAACCTCCGGGTCGAAATAGATCGACACGTTACAGAAGAAGATTCCGTCAAAACGTCTTTTCATCGGCCAGGGATCGTGCAGGTTCAACCGGTTGAAAGTCACCAGCCTGCGCAGCGCGGGCACCACCTCCAGGGCATCCGAGCCGGCGGGCCGAAAGTACCTGGGAACCCGCGCCGGGTCCACCCGGTGGACCTGCTTGGGGTGATAGCGCCCGACTCGGCCGTGGGCCAGGACATCGGTGTCGATGTCGGTAGCCAGGATGCGGATATCGCGCTGCTTGAAGTCCGGCACTGCTTCGGCGATTTCCATGGCGATGGAGTAGGCTTCCTCACCCGTGGAACAGCCGGCCGACCAAAAACGCAACGGTCGGCTGGGCGGTGTCCGAGCCGTGAGCTGGGGAAGCAGACTTTCGCGCAGATAGGCGAAGTGTTCCGGCTCGCGGTTGAAATGGGTGAGATTGGTCGTCAGGGCGTTGACGAATGCCTGGGATTCGGCCGGCTCATCGGAGCGCAACAGCTCACAGTAGCTCGCGAAGCTGCTCAGGCCAGTGGCGCGCAGGCGTCGCGAGAGCCGTGCATACACCATGTCCCGCTTCTCTTCACCCAGGTGAATTCCCGCCAGTCGTGCAATCCGTTCGCGGAAGAAGTCGAACTCGATATCGCTCAGTGAATAGCGGCGATCCGGAGCGGGGCGTTCCCCTATTGCGGCGAGCGGTGGCACGGTCATCGACCGGGGCGTTCGTGATGCCGGACCGAAACGGGCTGCAAGTCAGATCACCCAGTCCGCGCGGTGGCGTCGGGCAGACCAAGCGCATTGGACAGACCGGCGACGTCGGACCAACATCGCACCGATTCACTGACGCCTTGCCATGTCACCGTTCCGCCGGTTCCGCGCAGGGTATCGACGAAGCAGGCCAGTAATTGCAAGCCGGCACCATCGATCTCCACCACGCTCGAGGCGTCGATCGACACCAACTGCCGCGACTGCGCGTGGCGCAGCATCTCGGCATGAACCGGCTCCAGCTTTCCCAGACAGAGGCTGGTGCCCAGCGACAGGGTGACTGACGAAGCCTCCTCTACGGTGGTCATCAGAACCCGTCCCAGTCGTCGGCGCCGGCGGTTTTGCGCCAGGCGGACTCATCGTCCATCTCGGTAACCGCATCAGCGACGGTTGTCGAGGGTGCCGACCAGGGGCGTTCCGGACCACGCCGTTCGACGAAGGCGGCGCCTGCCTGCGGCGCATGGGCAGACCCGGCGGCGGATGTCCGGATCGGTATGGTGCCGTTTGCCCCTCCGGCACGCTGCGGCGCATCGTGATTGTGGTTGACGATGTCATGCAGCAGCGATTTCAGTGCTTCGGCCTCGGCGCCGAGCGCTTTGCTCGCGTTGCTCAGATCGTCGACCATCGCCGCGTTCTGCTGGGTTCGTTCGTCCATCTGAGTAACCGCCTGATTGACTTCGCGGATACCCAGTGATTGTTCACGGCTCGCCGCAGCGATTTCACTGATCAGGTTGCTGACCTTCTGCACCGAGGCGACCATCTCCTGCAGTGTGGTGCCCGAATCGCTGACCTGGCGCGAACCTTCGGTGACCTTGCGGACGCTGTCGCCGATCAACATCTTGATCTCCTTGGCGGCGGTAGCGCTGCGTCCGGCGAGATTGCGCACCTCACTGGCGACTACGGCGAACCCGCGCCCCTGTTCGCCCGCTCGGGCGGCTTCCACGGCGGCATTCAGGGCGAGCAGGTTGGTCTGAAAGGCGATATCGTCAATAACGCCGATGATGTCGGATATTCGGTTGCTCGCCTCATTGATCTCTTCCATGGCCGCCACCGCGTTGCCGACAACGACGCCGCCGGCTTCGGCCTTGTCGCGCATCTCCTGTGCCAACTGGTTGGCGGTGTCCGCGTTCCCGGCATTCTGTTCGACGGTGGTGGTGATCTGTTCGACGCTCGCGGCGGTCTCCTGCAGGGCAGCCGCCTGCTCCTCGGTATGCCGGCTGAGCGTGGCATTGCCGGAAGCGATTTCCAGTGCGGCGTTGGTGACGTTGTCGGAGCGTTGCCGGATTTCGGTAATGATCCGTTTCAGGGCATCGAACCGTTCCAGAGTTTCGCCGCGGGCCTCGTCAGTCCACTCGTGTGACTGCACCAACTCGCGCGATAGCGCGTCGAGGTTATGCGCGGCGGTGATTCGTTCGGCATCCGGACGGCTCACCAGTCGCGCCGCCTCGACGCAGATGTTCCTGGCTGCCCGGAACCCGTCGACCAGGCGCCGGGAGCAGATGCGAAACGCACCAAAACCTATCGCGCCGAGCAGTGCCGCTGCGATTCGCGCCGGCCCAGGCCATTGATTCCAAAACAGAGCCGCCAGCAGCAGCGCGGCAGTGCCGGCCGCGCAGAGTGTGCCGATCAGCCGTATCTGGGCGGCCAGGCTCAGACAGTCAAATGGTCGCAGGATCTTCACTGGGAAACCTCGCTTGTCATGGCGGCGACGGGTAAACGGGAGCTACCGTTGAAATCGGGCAAGAGTCATTGCATCTGCTGATCACGCACCGAGCGGGCCTCTCGTCCCACCAGGGAATCTATGTCCAGCAGAATCACCATCTTCTCGTCTAGAGCGGCGAGGCCGAGGACGAAATCGGCCGCCTCCGCGCGGCCACATTCCGGCGCAGGATTGATCTGTTGCTCGCCGATTCGGTACACGTCGCATACCGCGTCGACCACCAGTCCAAACACCTGCGACCTTTCATCGACTTGAACCTTCACCACGACCACCACAGTGGTTGGGCCAAACGGCTGTGCGTCGAGATGGAAGCGGCGGCGCAGATCGAGAATCGGCACAATCGTGCCGCGCAAGTTGATGACACCCAGGATGTGTTGCGGCGTGTTGGGGATCGGCGTAACCCCGCCCCACACCTGGATGCCCTGAACCCGCAGGATATCCACGCCGTACTCCTCGTTGCCGACGCGGAAGGTCAGAAACTGACCGCTGCCGTGGAGGATCGGTGGAGACGATGATCGCGGCGAGGTGGTTACTGTGTCCATTGATGTCATGTCCGTAGGTCAGGAAATTCAGGCGGCATCGGGCAGGGACACCGGGGACATGGTGCCCAGATGTTTGCGTAGCAGTTCGGATGGATCGATGATCATGGCGACCGAACCGTCACCCAATATGGTGGCCCCGGCAAGTCCTTCCACTGTCTGAAAGTTGGTTTCCAGGCTCTTGATTACGACCTGCTGTTGGGCCAGCAGGTCGTCCACCAGTAAGCCGGCCTGGATGTCGTCGACTTCGACGACCACCAGCAGCCGTTTTTCCAGAGGAAGTTCGGAAGGTGTCAGGTGAAACAGATCCTCGATGCGCACCACCGGGATATATTCATCACGCAGTGCGTACACTTCGTTGCTGCCGACCACGGTCTTGTAACACTGACGCCGAACTTTCTGCGACTCGACGATGGACAGCAGCGGCAGCACGTAGACCTGATCGCCGACGCGGATCAACTGACCGTCCAGGATCGCCAGGGTCAGCGGCAGGCGAATGATGACCGTGCTGCCCTGACCGGAGACGGACCGGATATCGATGTTGCCGCCCAGGTCCTTGATGTTGCGCCGCACGACGTCCATGCCGACCCCGCGGCCGGAAACGTCGGACACTTCCACGGCCGTAGAGAACCCCGGCTGGAAAATGAGGTTGAAAATGCGTTCCTCGGTCGGCTCCTCGTCGGGTTGAATGAGACCTCGTTCGCGTCCCCGGGCGAGGATCCGCTCGTGATTCAGACCGGCCCCGTCGTCACTGATCTCAATGACGATGCTGCCGCTCTCGTGATATGCGCTCACCTCGAGCCGTCCGCTGACGGGTTTTCCCGACGCCACACGGTCTTCGGGTTGCTCGATACCGTGATCCAGGGCATTGCGCACCAGATGAATCAGCGGGTCACCGATCTTTTCCAGAACCGTCTTATCCACCTCAGTGTGCTCGCCGTTGAGCACGAGATCGACCGATTTGCCCAGTTTGCGGCTCAGGTCGCGCACCAGCCGGGGCAGTCGGGCGAAGGCGTTCTGGATCGGCAGCATCCGGATGCTGAGAATGCTCTCCTGCAACTCCCGGGTGTTGCGCAACAGTTGGTTCAGTCCTTCGCGCAACCCGTCGAGCTGTTCGGCGTCGAACTCGTCAGC
>JAYZWP010000032.1:0-4730 GCA_036142245.1 Pseudomonadota bacterium
TCGAACTGGAGGTGGAGAAAGCGCTGATGGAATCGAACACGCCTACTCGTTTCAACAGGCCGCTCCTCATGGCGCTGGACGTGCACGAACAGGAAGATGTGCTCTGTTTCGTCCGTTCAGCCCTGGCACTGCGCGAAGCAAAAGTCCTCAACGGCTAATATCTCGCGCGATCAGACCCATTCCGGTTTGTGTTCGCTGTTGGTACAGGTAGGGACGATCCCTTCGCCACCCCCACAGCGACGAGATTCTCCAGGTCCATCGACGCGCCGGCCCTGACAAGTGGTGCCGGGTGCGTTAGGCTGAAAAAAGAGGTCGATCACGGCGGAACGGCGCGAGACCGTGGTGCTCGAGACCCGCGAGGTCTGCTCAGGTCGGCACATTAAGCGGGGTCAGTTCAGCTCCGGGACGCGGTTGTCCCGGTCCGACGGGCAGCGACGCAGATCGCGCAATGTCCGTCTCGCGCGGTAGCGTTCCCGCCCAAGCCCAGCCCCAACCGGATGGGCAGTTGCCCGCGACAATCAACCACCACGGTGGATAAACCGATATGTTCGGTATCAGCGGCGAAATTCGATGGGACGGCGAAGCGGCGGATCCCGCCGTTATCCACAAAATGAACAATGCGATGGTGGCCCGTGGTCCCGACGAGGGGGGTGTCCATAGTAGCGGCCCGCGCGCTTTCGGCCACCGCCGGCTGATGATCATGGACCTGTCGGCCCACTCGCAGCAGCCCATGGTCGACCCGACGCTGGGCCTCGGCATCGTCTTCAACGGCGCCATATACAACCACCCCGAACTGCGCCGGGAGCTGGAAGGCCTGGGTTATCGGTTCTATTCCGAAGGCGACACCGAGGTCATCCTGAAGGCATACCACGCCTGGGGCCGGGAATGCCTGTCGCGTTTCAAGGGCATGTTCGCCTTCGCCATTTGGGAGCGCGACAGCGGCACCACCTTCCTCGCACGGGACCGGCTTGGCATCAAGCCGCTCTACTTCAGTCAGGTGGGACACCGGCTGCGCTTCGCCTCCAGCGTGTCGGCACTGCTTGCCGCCGGCGAGGTGGATACCAGCGTCGATCCGGAAGCCCTCGCGTTCTATCTTCACTTTCACGCCGTCGTGCCGGCCCCTCACACCCTGTTGGCGGGCATCCGCAAACTGCCGCCCGGCTGCTGGATGACCATTACCAGGCACGGCTACATGGAAGTGGCACCCTACTGGCAGCTTGAGTTCGGCGGGTCTGAAGCGCAAACGGCCCGACCCTTCGAGCAGTGGCGGGAGCAGTTGCTCGACGAGCTGCGCGCCGCGGTGAAGCGGCGTCTGGTGGCCGCAGTGGACGTGGGGGTGTTACTCTCGGGGGGCGTGGATTCAAGCCTTCTGGTCGGCCTCATGGTCGAGGCTGGCGCCAAGGACCTGCAGACCTACTCGGTCGGGTTCGAGGCAATGGGCGGCGAGTCGGGAGACGAATTTCAGTACTCCCGCATCGTGGCGGAGGAATTCGCCACCGACCATCACCAGATTCGGATACCGTCGGACGAACTTCTGGAGAATCTGCCTTACGCCATCGGCGCGATGTCGGAGCCGATGGTGAGCCACGACTGCATCGGCTTCTACCTGCTGTCGCGCGAAGTGGCGAAGAGCGGCCGGGCGGTGCAGAGCGGCCAGGGCGCGGACGAGGTGTTCGGCGGATACCATTGGTATCCGCCGCTGGTCGGGTCAGCGGACCCGTTCGCCAGTTACCGGGAAGCCTTTTTCGACCGCAGCTACGACGAATACCGACGTACCGTGCAGGACGACCACGCTGTGGAGCAGGATGTCGCTGCCGCGTTCGTGCGCGCGCACTTCGCCCAGCCGGGCGCCGTGGACCCGGTGGACAAGGCGCTGCGGCTCGACACCACGGTGATGCTGGTCGACGATCCGGTGAAACGGGTAGACAACATGACCATGGCGTGGGGTCTGGAAGCACGGGTTCCCTTCCTCGACCACGAGTTGGTGGAGTTCGCCGCGCGCATGCCGGCGGCGCATAAGGTCTCGGGCGAGGGCAAACTGATCCTGAAAGAGGCCGCGCGTGCGGTGATTCCCGCGGCGGTGATCGACCGGCCGAAGGGGTATTTCCCGGTCCCGGCGCTGAAATACCTGAGTGGCTCTATTCTCGATTACGTGCGGGATGCGCTCACCAACGACCGCGCGCGGCAGCGCGGCCTGTTCCGCCGCGATTACGTCGAGGAACTACTGCGCGAGCCGCAGGCTCATATCACACCTTTGCGCGGGTCCAAACTCTGGCAGCTCGGGCTGCTGGAACTGTGGATGCAGAACCACGGTATTTGAAGGATCTGCCGCCCGCCGGATCGGACAGGTCGCGATGAGGGATGCGAAAAGATAAACCGCTCAAGGACACGACCAGATGAACAACAAGGCCAGCACGGACGCCAAGGTAACGGATACCTCCATATACTGCGGCTGGGGTCGGGTACTGTTCGCGGACCGCTTCGAAGATACCCAGACCCTCGCAGCGGAACTGGTGAACGAGAACCGGGGCAAACGGGATATCGCGGTCTATGTCGAGAATCCTCATGTCGTACTTTCCCACGCGCCGCAACACCTGTTCCTCGACCCGTCGGACATGCTGCGGCTGGACCTCGCCAAGGCCGACGCTGATCCGCCGGAGTATCCCGGCCTGGAGTTCCGTCGCCTGCGCAGCCGCAACGACGCCCAAACCATCAACGATCTGTACCTGAAGCGGGACATGGTGCCGACCGACGCGCTTTACGTCTGGGACTGCCGGGATTCGGACAAACTGCTCTTTTTCGTGGTCTCGGACAGCGCCACCGGTGAGGTATTCGGTACCGTGATGGGCATCGACCACACCGCAGCGCTGGGGGACGAATCCGGCGGCAGCAGTCTTTGGTGTCTGGCGGTGGACCCGCTGGCGAAGCGGCCCAAGGTGGGTGAGTATCTGGTGCGCGGCCTGGCGCACCATTTTCGGCAGTGCGGCCGACGTTACATGGACCTGTCGGTCATCCACGACAATCACCAGGCCAAGGCGCTGTATGAAAAACTCGGCTTCACGCCAGTCAAAACTTTCAGCATCAAGAACAAGAACGCGTATAACGAGGCACTGTTCCTCGGTCCGGACATCGAGGATGACCTGAATCCGTATGCGCGGATCATCGTGGATGAGGCGCGTTCGCGAGGCATCGCCGTGGAGATTCTCGACGCTCAGGAGGGATATTTTCGCCTGACCCGGGGCGGCAAAAGCGTCACCTGCCGGGAGTCCCTGACGGACTTCACCTCGGCCATCGCCATGAGCCGCTGCCAGGACAAGTACGTGACCAATCGCTGGCTGGAGAGCGGCGGGTTGCGGGTACCGGCTTTCCAACTGGCAGCGAGCGACGCCGAGAACCGCGCCTTTCTGGAGCGGCACGAGGAAATCGTCGTGAAACCGGCCAGCGGCGAGCAGGGCAAGGGAATCACCGTCGGAGTCGCCTCCTCCCCCGAACTGACGGCCGCCATTGATAAAGCGACCCGCTTCGGTGACCGGGTGCTGCTGGAGGAGCTGATTTCCGGCCAGGACCTGCGGATCGTCGTGATCAACTACCAGGTAGTTGCCGCCGCGGTGCGCCGCCCGGCGGAGATCGTCGGCGACGGGATCAACACGGCGCGCACCTTGATCGAGAAGCAGAGCCGCCGCCGGGAAGCGGCCACCGGAGGTGAAAGCGCGATTCCGATCGACGATGAGACGGAGAGAATGCTCGCCCGGCGAGGCCTCTCACTGAACGATATCCCGGAGAACGGTCAGCGGGTCGAGGTGCGCAAGACCGCCAACCTGCACACCGGTGGTACCATCCACGACGTGACGGAGATTTTGCACGCGCGGCTGGTGGATGCCGCAGTGAAAGCAGCACGCCGACTGGAGATTCCCGTGGTCGGACTGGACTTTATCGTTGCCCGTCCCGATCGGGCGGATCACGTCATTATCGAGGCGAACGAGCGGGTCGGCCTCGCCAACCACGAGCCGCAACCAACGGCCGAAAAGTTCATCGACCTGTTGTTTCCCCTGTCCGGCATCGACAAGGCGCGCAAGCGGCTACCGACCGTCTGATCATGAACGCCAACCGCCTGACCGAAACACTGCTGGATTTGCTGGCGATTCCGAGTCCCAGCGGCTTCACCGACGAGATCGTGCGTTACGTGGGACGCCAGCTCGACGAAATCGGCCTCCCGTACGACGTGACCCGCCGCGGCACCATCCGCGCCAAGCTGGCCGGCTCCGGTGACGGTCCGGTACGCGCGGTGGTGAATCACCTGGACACCATCGGTGCCATGGTACGTCTGATTCGGGCGGACGGTCGTATTCTGCTCGCCCCGGTCGGTTACTGGTCCGCCCGCTTTGCGGAAGGTACCCGGGTAACGCTGTTCGCGGAGCACGGCGCGTTTCGCGGCACCCTGCTGCCCCAGGTGGAATGGGGTGTGTCACGGGATGCCGGCGTCGAAGGAGTACCGACCGACTGGGACCACATCGAACTGCGCCTGGACGAGGCGGTTTTCGACGCCGACGGCGTGCGTGCCCTGGGTATCGAAGTCGGGGACTTCGTGGTGACGGATCCCAATCCGGAAATACTGGACAACGGCTTTATCGTGGCGCGCCATCTCGATAACAAAGCCGGAGCCGCGGTGGTCCTGGAAAGCCTGCGTACCCTCCAGGAGCAGGCCGTGACACCGACCCGGGACACCTACT
>JAYZWP010000033.1:0-10458 GCA_036142245.1 Pseudomonadota bacterium
AGAACGGGCTGTTCTTCGCCGCGGTGGTGTCGACCTACGGCATGCCGATGGTGGTCGAACTCGGGGTTGCGTTCGACGTGCTGGTCGCGGCGGTGCTCTTCGGGGTGTTCTTCCTCCAACTGCGCGACACCATCGACAGCCTCGACGTTGACCGCCTGAGCCGCCTCACGGAGGACGTGGAGTGACCGCGCTGGTGTTCACCCTCGCCATCCCGGCGGCCGGCGCGGCCGTGCTCGCGGTGACCGGAGACCGTGCATTCGCGGCGCTGCTCAACGTGGCCGTTTCGGCCGCCACTTTGCTCGCCTCGGTGGTGCTCGCGCTGCAGGTGCTCGATGCCGGCTGGTTTCTGACGCCGGGTCGGATGCTCTACGTCGACGCCTTCAACGTCTACCTCGTCGTGCTGACCGCGTTCGTGGGGATGACCACCGCGGTGTTCTCACGCCCGTATATGGCGCATGAGCGAGAGCGCGGGCGCGTCGGGCCGCGCGCCATGCGGCTGTACCACAGCATGTACCAGGCGTTCCTGTTCACGATGCTGCTCGCGCTGACGACGAACAACCTCGGCGTGCTGTGGGTTGCGTTGGAGGCGGCGACGCTGGCTACCGTGCTGCTGGTGAGCCTGTACCGGACGCCTGAGGCGGTCGAGGCGGCGTGGAAGTATTTCATCCTGTGCGGAGTCGGGATCGCGCAGGCGCTGTTCGGCACGGTGCTGCTCTACTTCGCCCAGGAGCGTCTCGTCGGTGTCGCCCATGAGACGGCGCTCTCGTGGCACGACATGCACCAGGCGGCCAGCCAGATGGAACCCACGGTGCTGGTGCTTGCCTTCGTGTTCCTGCTGGTCGGCTACGGCACCAAGGTGGGGCTGGTGCCGTTGCACAACTGGCTGCCCGACGCGCACTCGGAAGGGCCGACGCCGATGTCGGCGGTCCTCTCTGGGCTGCTGCTCAACGTCGCACTCTACGCGGTGGTGCGCGTCAAGATGATCGTCGACGGCTCGCTCGCCATCCATGCCGCGCGCTACGACCCGCAACTCGCGGGCCACCTGCTGATGGGCTTCGGTCTGCTGTCGTTCACGGTGGCCGGGCTGTTCCTGCACCGCCAGCGAGACATCAAACGCCTGTATAGCTACTCCTCCATCGAGCACATGGGGCTGATGACCTTCGCCTTCGGGATAGGCGGTCCGCTCGCCACCTTCGGCGCACTGCTGCACATGACGGTACACTCGCTCACCAAGTCGGCGATCTTCGTTACCGTCGGCCACGCGGCGCAGATCGCGGGCACTCAGGCCATCGACAACATCCGCGGCCTGATCCGGACACAGCCGGGAGTGGGTTGGACGCTGCTCGTCGCCACCGCGGCGATTGCCGGCTTCCCGCCGTTCGGCGTATTCGTGAGCGAGTTCCTGCTGCTCACCGCGACCATGAAAAGCTGGCCGTGGCTGACCCTGCCCTTGCTGATCGGGCTCGGCGTGGCGTTTGCAGGGCTCTTCCGCCACCTCCAGCCGATGGTCTTCGGCGAGCCGACCGGGAACATGGTCGCGGTGCGGGCGAGCCTGTGGCCGGTGGTCCTGCACATTGCGCTGGTGCTGGCCCTCGGACTCGCGATCCCGGGATTCCTGGCGGGCTGGTTCAACACCGCGACGCGGTTGATCGCCGGAGAGGGCGTGCTGTGAGCCGAGGGGAGATCTACGCGGCTCTTCGCGCCGCCCTGCGCGACGCGGCGGTGCGGGTACGTGCCCGGCGCACGAGCGCGCTGGCCCCTGTGCACGAGCTGGGCGTAAGCGCCGGGGGCTGGGCCCGCGCGGCGGGGACGGCCAAAGCCCAGGGCTGGCGGCTCGCGTCATTGTGGGCGGAGGAGCGGGGCCGCAGCCTGCTGCTGACCGCGATAGTCGAGAATCTTGGCGTGTACGGTGCGCTGCGTACCCGCGCCCGAATGTCCGCACCTTCGCTGCCGTCGATCGCCCTGGTGTATCCACTGGCAGATCGCCTCGAGCGCCACGCTCGCGATCTGTTCGGTATCGAGTTCGATGGTCATCCCGACCCGCGCCGCTGGACGCGGCACCAGGCCTGGGGCGCGCAGGAGCACCCACTGCGCGCGTCGTTCCCGGCCGCGCGACACGCGGTGGAGGGGATGACGGCACCCGACGCCGGGTATCCGTTTCGCGCCGCCCAGGGGGCGGGCGTGTACGAGATCCCGGTCGGCCCGGTGCACGCCGGCATCATCGAGCCCGGCCACTTTCGCTTCCAGGCGGTGGGTGAGGAGGTGCTCGGCCTTGAGGAGCGGCTCGGCTACGTGCACAAGGGCATCGAAAAGATCGCGGCGGGACGAGACCCGGCGGCACTCGCGCGGCTCGCGGCACGGATCTCGGGCGACAGCCCGGTCGCGCACGGGTGGGCCGCCTGCATGGCCGTGGAGCGTGCGGCCGGCACCGAGCCGCCGTCGAGAGCACTGCGCCTGCGCGCGGTGCTCGCCGAGGTCGAGCGCGTAACGAACCATCTATGGGACATCGCGGCAGTATGCAACGACGTCGCGTTCGCCTTCGTCTACTACCAGTTCGGGCGCGTGGTCGAGGACTGGCGGCGTGTCAATGCCGAGGTCTTCGGGCACCGACTTCTCATGGATACCGTCGTGCCGGGCGGCGTGGCCCGCGATCTGTCGCCGGGTGCGGCGGAACGGATCGTCGCACAGTGTGAATCCACGCGGCGCGAACTCACGGAGATCTGGGGCATCGCCCAGGAGAATGCCTCACTGCACGATCGGCTGGCGGCCGCCGGCGTGCTTGCACCCGAGGACGCGAAAGCGCTCGGCTGCGTGGGCTACGTCGGCCGGGCCAGCGGTCAGGACTTCGACGTTCGTCGTGACGCCCCCTACGCGCCCTACGACACGGTGGAGATCTTGGCGCCGAGCTTCGAACACGGTGATGTGGCCGCCCGGGTACGGGTGCGCCACGACGAGATCCTCGTCTCGCTCGAACTGATCCGACGGTTGCTCGAGACGCTCCCCGATGGCGCGGTGCGGATCGACATCCAAACCCCATCAGCGGGCGCCGAGGGGATCGGCATCGTGGACGGTTGGCGCGGCGAGGTCGTGACTTATGTGCGCTTCGCAGCGAACGGGCGCGTCGGGCGGTTCTTTCCGCGCGATCCGAGCTGGACGACGTGGCCGGCGCTCGAGCGCCTGATCCACGGCAACATCGTTCCGGATTTCCCCGTGTGCAACAAGTCCATCAACGGCTCGTACTCCGGGCACGATCTCTAGGAGCCAAGAGGTGCTGAAACTGCTTTTCAAGGTCCAGCGCACCGGGATCGTCACCGGGCCGGTCACCCGCGACGATGAGTTCGAACGCCTGGGCGACGCGACGCGGCGGGCAATCGCCCGGCGCTTCGGTGCGAGCCTCGCCATCCGCCAGGTCGACGCCGGCTCCTGCAACGGCTGCGAACTCGAGATCCACGCGCTCAACAACCCCTACTACGCCTGTGAACGCTTCGGCATCCACTTCGTCGCCTCGCCGCGTCACGCCGACCTGCTGCTGGTTACCGGCCCGGTGTCGCGCCACATGGAGGCGGCGCTGCTGCGGACCTACGAGGCGATGCCGGAGCCGAAGCTCGTGCTGGCTGCCGGGACGTGTGCCGCCGACGGCGGCGAGTTCGGGGTCTCGTATGCGAGCTGCGGCGCGGTGACCAATGTGGTACCGGTCGACGGGATTATCCGCGGGTGCCCGCCGACGCCAGTGGCATTGCTCAGTGGTGTGTTATCGCTGGTCGGTGGCGATACGACGCAGCCGTAATTGACGAGGTCGTGGTCGCCCGTGACCGATGGGCGTATCTGCCCGGATTCTCCGAGATACAGTCCGGGGTGTCTGTGCGGCAACGGATTTCCGGCTCGGTTCACCGACCCGATGCTGGCAGTGGTGCCGTTTGCGACGTTACGCTGCGGCGCACGCCAATTAGCGCCAACACGGAGCCAAACAGCCATACCGCGGCGGGAACGGGGACGTTGGGAACGATCCCGACAGGGTCGGAAAAAGACAGCGACAGGGTGTCAAACGCATCGCCGAAGCCGTTTCTAATGCCGCCGGCATTCAGACCAGCCCATACAAAGAACTCGTCACCCGGATCAAGGGTGAAATCGATGCTGTCGGTTTTCGTTTGTGGACCGACATTCAAATCTAAACTGAGACTGCTGGTACCAAGGATCGACAACCCGGGGTTGCCGGGGACCACTTCAAATATGAAGGTGGCGAAATGTGTTACGAAGTCGTTGACGTCGCCGAGAATCACCGCGACATCAGAGGTGACGTAGGCATCACCCGGGACATTGGTTCCGCCACGCTCGCCGTCGAGGATGATGTTCAACGACATCGCAGTGGCTTGGGCCCCTGTGTAAGTGTATCCCGTCATTCCCACCGCGGCGCTACTGGCGCGCGAATCGGGGCCGGAAAATCCTTCCGCACCCAGAATCGGTAACGCATTCGGGCCACTCAGGCTCGCTCGCGCCTGGCCGTTTCCGTCGGCGTTGTTGAGTTGACTCGTTGCGCTGCCCACGAACTCCCCGCCGTCGATGGTGAAGTCGAACACGGAGCCCGGCCCGCCGCAGAATGAAGGGCAAGGGGAAAGCGTGGATATGGCGGTTTCGGTACCCCAGACCGCTGCTTGCGACGCGCAATTCCAGCTTACGGCCAAGAGGCCGACGGCAAGAGTTTTCGAGGTGAGTGATTTCATAATTGATTCTCCAAACTGACCTGACTGAGGTGCGAATACGTTTGGGAAGCTACTCTAAATCATTCCGGCAGGGGGCGCAGCGGAGCAACGCCGGAAAATTCCCCGAGGTGACGCAATGGGTAGTAGTGATGCTTCCCCCGGACCAGCAGCACGGGCTGCCACTGGCGGAAAGGTCGAGGCCCACGCGCAGCACTTGGTGCGACGCGGGCGCAACGCAAGCTCGACCAGGCCGAGCAATTGAGGGGCGTGGAAGCGCGGTCGTTGGTCGATCGATTTCGACAAGCACCCGATCCGGGTAGGGCATAATTCTCCTGCTGACAGTAAGTAACCGGCGGCGGGCACAGGGTGGGGCAGAGCGCGGTGCGGCTCAACTTGATGCTCCGGTTTTTCGCGGCTCGCCGGAACCACTCCTGAACATGGGTAATGAGAAAAGTCGACGAAGCACTGCGGCGGGTCGGACTCAAGGCGACGTTGCCTCGCCTGCGTATCCTCGAGGTGATTCAGGATAACCGGGCGGAGCACCTGAGCGCTGAAGAGGTCTATCGCAAGTTGATCGATCGGGGCGACCACATCGGATTGGCCACGGTTTACCGCGTGTTGGGGCAGTTCGAGGACGCGGGGCTGGTGGTGCGCCACAACATCGACAGCGGGGCGGACCTGTTCGAGTTGGCGCCCGACAAGCATCATGACCACATGATCTGCAGCCGCTGCGGCAAGGTGTTCGAGTTCAATGAACCGGAGATCGAACGGCTGCAGGAAGAGATCGCCAGGCGTCTGGGGTTGCGACTGACAGGGCACGCTCATTACCTGTATGGGGAGTGTCTGGATGAGCATTGCGCGGAGGGGGAGTAACGGCTGCCGCCGTGCTTGCGCGCTGCTTCGGCTGCCGTGACGTTCGACGCTCCTCGGCAAGGCGGGCGTCATAGCCGCCCGGGATCATGACACCCCCTCTCACCGGTATCCGTGTGCTCGATCTGGGCTCCATGGTGGCGGCCCCTTACGGGGCGACCATGCTCGGGGACATGGGCGCCGACGTGATCAAGGTGGAACCGCCTCAGGGCGACGAGGTGCGATATCTGGGGCCCGGCAAGGGCAGCGACAGCGGTATCTTCGTCGGGGTCAATCGCAACAAGCGCGGCATGGTGCTCGATCTGCGCAGTGCCGCCGGGCAGGAGCTGTTTCGCAAACTCGTTGCCACCAGCGATGTGGTAATTCACAACATCCGGGCCGCCGCGCGGCGCAGGTTAGGGCTGACCTATCCGGATCTGTGCCGTGACCGGCCGGACGTCATTTCAGTGGTGGTCAGCACATACGGGGAGAGCGGTCCCTACGCCGGGCGCCCCGGTATCGACCCGTCCGCGCAGGCGCTGTCCGGGTTCATGTCCCTGACCGGTTTTCCGGACGGCGAGCCCTTGCGAACCTCGGTGCCCATCGCCGATGCCACCGCCGCCAATCTGGTCGCTTTCGGTGTCATGACGGCGCTGTTTGCCCGGCAACGGGACGGCGTCGGCCAGGAACTGGAAGTCTCGCTGCTGGGCGGCATGCTGCACCTGCAGCCCGGACCGGTGGGGCAGTACGGGCTGCTCGGGTATACCCAGCCGCGGGTTGGTAATGGAAGTCCGTTCTTCGCCCCCTACAACAGTTACCGCTGCCGGGACGATCGACGTATCCACGTGGCCGTATTCAACAATAAGTTCTTCGCCAACCTGTGCCGGGCCATCGGTCGTCCCGATCTCGCCGCCGACCCGCGCTACGCGAGTAACGAGCTGCGACTGGAACATTCCGATCGACTCGACGCCGCCATCCAGGAGAGTGTTGCCCGGTTCGACAGCAGCGAACTCATGCTGCGCCTGCAGGAGGCGGACGCCATCGCGGCCCCGGTCAGCGAGTTTCATGAGGTATTCGCCGATCCCCAGGTCGATGGTAACGCGATGCTCGCACCGGTTCATCATCCCCGCCACGGTGAATTCAAAGTCGGCGGCGTGCCTGTGAAGCTGAATCGTACGCCAGGGGGGGTCATGCGCCCGCCGCCTACCCTCGGGGAACACACCGCCGAAATTCTGGAGTCGCTGGGATTGGCGCGGGAACGGATCGCTGCACTGACGGTTCCCGGCGGACCGGCGGGCATCGCGCCGGGCAAGGATTAACGGGGCCGCCGCGCCGGCCGTCAGGATCGCGGCCAGCAGGAGAGCAGGGTGCGCAGGGCCGCGACAAAGGCGATCGGTTGATCGAGGAACAGGTGGTGATGAGCCTCCGGCACGGCGGCGAAAGGCGTGCCGGGTGGCAGCAATCCGCGCATGTAGGCGATGACTTCGGCGGTGAAGAACTGGCTGTGGGCCCCGTAAATTACCCCCAGCGGGCAGGATAGTTTCGCGAGCGCGTCCTGGCCGCGGCCGAACAGCCGCGTGGCGAACACCTTGTCGTCGAATTTCCAGGTCCAGCCGCCGTCCGTCTCCCGGACCGAATGCTCCGCGATGTAGCGCAAGATGAAGTCGTTATCGCACGGCTGGTCGGGAATCAGCCGAAAGCGCTCCACGGCTGCTTCCCGATGCTCGTAGATTCGTTTGGGCTTGAAGGGGGAGCCGCGCCGGCGTGCGCGTGCCGCGTCTTCCGGGGGGCGGATCGGCGAGTCCACCATGATGACGGCCCGTAACCGCGCGCCGTGGGTCGCCCCGGTGCGCAGGCTGATGGCGCCGCCCATGCTGTGGCCTACCAGTACCGGTTTGCGGTCCCGCAAGCCCGCGTCCTCCTGCACCGCCATCACCTCCTCGACGAACAGCTCCGGCGAGTAGGCATCGCGATATCCGCTATCGCCCATGCCGCCCACGTCGTGAGCCAGGATGAAGTACTCCTCGGCCAGCAGAGGGGCGATGAAATCCCACCAGTGCAGGTGCGCGCCGCCGCCATGCACCAGATGAATCGCCGGGGCGTCGCGATCACCCCAGGTGCGGTAGCACAGCGCTGCACCGGCGACATCGACGTGGTGGTCCCGGTAGGGCGCTGCCAGCACGTCATGGAACCAGGCGGGCGCTGCGAATGAATTGGACATCGGGTGAGGCGTCTTGAGTGGACGGTCCCGCAGTTTAGCCAACCCGGCGTCGGGGCCCCCGAACTGTGCAGAAGATGACCGGCGATGCAAGCGGTTTCAATCCCCCGGGGGCGGACCTAGACTGCCCGTTCTCAAATTCATCCATGGCGGCGGCTAGCCATCTGATTGTGGGGTGACCCATGGCAAAGAAGTTACGATTTGGTATCTACTGCGACGTGCAGAACATGCCCGAAGTAGAAGAAAGCGCGCAGATCTGGGGTCTGATGGGGTTGATTCAGAACGCGGACCGCAACGGCTACGACTACTTCTGTGTCATCGAACACCATTTCTTTCCCACGTTCAGTATCTGTACCAATCCTCTGGCGCTGTGGTCCGCCGCCGCGCAGGTGACGGAGAGCATCCGTTTCCGCACGGTCTGCCATACCCTGCCGCTGCACAATCCACTGATTCTGGCGGGCGAGATCGCCATGGCGGACATCCTCACCAGGGGGCGCATCGATTGCGGCATCGGCCGGGGGCACGGCTGGCTCTACGACCCGGCGAGTATCCCGCACCGGGAGAGCATGGGGCGTTACGAGGAATCGATGGAAATCCTGCAACTGGCGTGGACCGAGGAGCGGTTTTCCTTTCACGGCGAGTACTTCGACGTCACCGATGTGCAGGTGGCTCCCAAACCGGTGCAGAAGCCCTATCCGAAGGTTTACATGGCGGGGACCAGCGGTGCCGCATTCACCAAAGCGGCGGAACATGGCTGGGGAATTTTTCTGGGGGCGATCGCGCCGTTCGAGATTTTCAGGCCCGGGCGCGACATCTACTGGGAGGCGTGCAAGGCCTTCGGCACCACCCCGGATTTCGGCTATTCACGGGTTGTGCACATCGCCGACGACGAAAAGACCGCGCGCCGGGAATGCGCCGCGGCGCTGGAGAATTTCTTCGGCCTGGCGAACGAGCCGATGGCAACCATCCAGTCGCCGGAAACCAAGCAGAAGCTTATCGATGGCGGGTACGGTTTTTATGCCAGCGATGCGCTGCTGGCGCTCGGACAGATGCCAGCGGATGACATCATCGACCAGGGACTCGCCTTCGTCGGAACAGCGGATCAGATCCGCCGGGACCTCGAAGATTTCGCGACCGAGTCGGGCATCGACGAGTTCTGTCTGATCACCAGTTTCGGCGGGCTCGACGATGCGCTGGCCGCGCGGACGCAGGACCGATTCGCACGGGAGATCCTCCCCGCTTTCCGGTAGGAAGCCGGAGAACTCGGGGCTGCGACAACACCGCGGGGGTGGGGTGCCGGGGATCGCTTCCTGGCGGCGCCGCCGATGTTAATTTGTACCGTTTCCAAACGTGAGAGGTCTTGATTTGCTGTATTGGCTGTTCTGGGTAGTGGCCGTTGTCCGGCGGGTGTCGCGGCGCCGCGGCCGTGCGCGCCTGATCCGGCTTGGGTTCCTGTCGCTTGCCGGGTTGGGCGGTACCGCCGTGCAGGCCGACAGCGTCACATTGGTCAGCGGTGACCACCTCAACGGTACGCTGCGCGATCTGGACACGGATCTTGTCATCATTGATACGTCCTACGCGTCGCAGTTGCGGCTGCCGCGCGGTGACGTTGTCGCGCTGTCCACCAGCCGGCCCGTCACCCTGCGATTCACCGATGGCAGCTACGTGACCGGGGTGCTTCAGGCCGCGGGCGGGCGGATGGCGGTCCTGACCGCGACCCGTTTCGGTACGACCCCGCCATTCCCCCTCGATGACATCGCCCGGTTGCTTAAAGAGACCGACGCGGAAAGCGCCGGTTCCGTAGCCGGGTCGGCTGGCGCGCACGCGGTCCAGGCCCCGGTGGGACTGGACCGCGTGATCCTGACCGGTGGCGAAGTGCTGCATGGCCGGATCGAGCAGATGGAGGAGGGCGAACTCACGCTGCATACGGACTATGCCGGGACATTGAAGCTGGCCCAGGGAAACATCGCCTCCATAACGACCGCCAGGCCCGTCACGGTCAAGACCGCCGAAGGGCGTTATCTGACCGAAACGCTCGATAATCGCAGCACGGTGGGCGTGTCGCAGGAGGGTCAGATTCCCATCACCGCCTTGGCGGCGATCTACCGCGATGATCCGCAGACCGTGGAGCGGCGTCGCCAGAAGCCCCGGCTCAGCGGCAACGCCAATGTGGGCATCCGGCACGAGAATGGCAACACCCGTACCGAGGAGTATCACCTGGACACGGAGATCGTCGCGCGCACCCCTGTCAACCGCTACACGGCGGGTCTGGAGCTGAATCGGGAGCGCTCCGAGGGCCAAAAAGTGGAAGACGATACCCTGATCGAACTCCAGTTCGACCATTTCGTGACCCCGCAGTGGTATCTGTTCAACAGCGCCTCATTCGAGCAGGATGAGGTGGATGCCCTCGACCTGCGCAGTGCCGTGAGTGCCGGCGTCGGGTATCAGTTCTACGAGAACGAGCAGGGGTCGCTGTCCACGGAGATCGGTGCTACCTACGTGAACGAGGATTTCGAGAACGATACGGATGACAGCTACACCGGCGGACGTTGGGCGCTCGATCTGGATCGTCTGCTGACCAGTTGGGTGGCGTTTTTTCATCATCAGGAGGGACTGTTCGGCCTGACGGATACGTCGAACGTCACCATTCGCACCCGTACCGGTTTCCGCTTCCCCTTCGGCAACGGCTTT
>JAYZWP010000034.1:0-4653 GCA_036142245.1 Pseudomonadota bacterium
AGCAATGCAACCGGCTTGCCAAAACACATGCCGCATTGCTCCCACGAATAAAATTGCCCAATAACATCATGTTTCATAATGTTTTTTATTTTTTATCATTGGCCTCGTTGGCGTGCCGCAGCGCTTCACCACACACGGCGGGGTGTGAACAATTTGAAACACCCGCGGCGCGCAACAAGCCGGTGATCGCTCGCAAACCGTGATTGGATAAGGGGTTCCGGGACCGTGCGGATTCATACAGATGTAACAATCAGTTCATCCCGAACGGGTGACCCATCCCCTTCCCGGTGAGGTCGCCAGCCCCGGTAGCGTGACCGGAGCCGGAAATCGTCCTGCTATCGCGTTTCGCGCGCCAGGTGCCGCGCGATGGTCGGTCGCGACACGGCCAGCATGCGCGCCGCCGCACTCCGGTTTCCGCCCGCCCGTTGCAGCGCCTCGGCTATGGCGGCGCTTTCTATCTCCCGCAGCGTGGGCATCGGTCGCGGGAACGACAGCAGATCCGCCGCGGCGGAACCGTTGCCCGGTCCGTCCCGTTCCGGCAGCTGCAGCCGCGAACGCACCAGCGCGATCGGCAGGGTGGGTTGGTCGTTTCGCGCGACCACATCGAAAATCAGGCCGTGAAGCTCCCGAACATTCCCCGGGAAGGGGTAATCCGCCAGATCGACATAGAGTTCCGGTGGAACGGCGGGTTTCGATTTGCCCAAATCCTGACTGGCCTGCGCCAGAAAGTGCTCCACCAGCAGCGGCAGGTCCCCTTCGCGTTGGCGTAACGGGGGTACCTCGACATGATGCGCGCGCAGCCGAAAGAAAAGGTCTTCACGCAGACTCTCCCTACCGCGATGGGTGGCGGCGACCACCCGTGCGCGCAAGGGAACGGGAACGTCCGCGCCCAGCGGAAAATATTCCCGTTCCTGAAGCAGACGCAGCAGCTTCACCTGAACCGTATCCGGCAGGTCGCCGATTTCGTCCAGAAACAGCGTCCCGCCGGCCGCCTGGGCGATCAGGCCGGACCGCCCGCCGCGGGCGCCGGTAAAGGCTCCGGGTTCGTGGCCGAACAGGGAATCGGTGAACATGGTGTCGTCGAGTCCGGCGGTATTCACCCCGACGAACTCCCCCGGTCTGCCGCTGGCGGTGTGCAAGGCCCGGGCGATCAGCTCCTTGCCCGTACCCGACTCTCCCGTGACGAGTACCGGTTGGGAGCCCGGTGCCACCGCTTCGATATAGTTGAACAGGCGCTGCATGGCGGGGTCGCGGGTAATGATGTCGGCAAACACTTCCGGCCTGCTGGGACCGGATTCGCAAAACCGCGTTCCGAGATTGGCCATTTCACTGCGCAGCGCGAACTGTTCCAGGGCACGTTCCACACTGGTGATCAGCTGCTGTTGGGAAACGGGCTTCAGCAGATAGTCCAACGCGCCGAGCTTCATGCACCGCACCGCGGTCGCGGCATCGTACTCCGCCGTCACCACCACCACCGGCAGCTCCGGAAACGCTTCATTAATCTCAGCCAGCAGGGCTTCACCTCCGATGGGCGCCATCACCAGATCCAGCACCACGACTCCTACTTTGGCGTTGCGAATCTGGTCGAGTGCATGTTCCGGCCGCTCGCACAGCATCACCGGCTGTAACTGAGCCGACAGCAGCACTCTGCGGAAGGCAGCGAGCACCGCCGGATCGTCATCCACCAGCAGGATGCTCACCGGCCGCAGCGCGGTTGCTTCGGTCATTCGCTACTCCTCCCTGCTCGGCAGGATCACCCGGACGCGCGTGCCCTCGCCTACCTTCGAGTCAAACGCCATTTCGCCGCCGTGCTCCCGCACGATGCGCGACGACACGGCAAGGCCCAGGCCGGTGCCACCCTCCTCGCGCCAGGTGGTGAAGAAAGGATCGAGAACGCGCTCAAGGTGATCCTTTTCTATGCCGTGACCCTCGTCTCTTACTTCGAATGTCACCGTACCGCCGTTCGGGTCCATCCGGGTAGTCACGACGATATTCCCACCCGGCTCACTGGCACGGCAGGCATTCATTAGCAGATTGATGACCACCTGTTCCAGACGATGAAAATCGCCGGTCACCTCAGCAAGCTGTTCCTCCAACGCCAAGGACAACACCAGCTGCCCCGCACGGATCTGGCTCGCCAGCAGCGTGCAGGCGGCCGTGACGACTTCGTTCAGGTTCACCCTCACACCACGACGCGGGCTCTGGCCACGGGAGTAGTCGCGCAGTTCGTTGACTATGCGGGCAATCCGGGTGGTGCTGTCACGGATCTCTTCGATGCCCTCGGTACCTCCTGGCGCAGTTCCTCCCACGGCAGGCCGCTGCCGCGGTCGATCCGGCCGCCGCTGGTGATGTATTCGTCGAGAAGGGGCATCAGATCCTTCCAGACCTCCTCCAGGAAGGGTGCGTTCAGGCTGATGTTCTGATTCGGGTTATTGATCTCATGGGCAACCCCGGACACCAGGGTACCCAGTGAGATCATCTTGTCCGCCTCCATCATCTCCTGGCGGTGACGGGCGGCGCGATCCTCCGCCACAACGACTTCGGTAATGTCCTCCAACAATGCCAGTACCAGACCGGAGCGCTCGGTGTCGCCGTTCAGGCGGGCCACGTGGGCCCGGGTCCAAACGGTATGGCCGTCACGATGAAGGTAGCGGCGTTCAGCCGTGTAGCTGTTGCTCTCGCCGGCACGCACGCTCTGGGCCAAGGCTTCGGTCTGCGCGCGGTCCTCGGATACCAGCAAACCGTCGTAGACATGCCGACCCAACAGCGCTTGGGCGTCGTAACCAAGCATTTCGCACAACGCCGGATTCACTTGACGAAAGGTAAAGGCATCGTCACTGAGGTAGATGCCTAGCGGGCTTTCCTCGAAGATACTGCGAAACCGGTGCTCGCTTTGCCGCAGTCGCTGCTGAGTCTCGAACCGGTCGGTCACATCAACAAAAACACCCCAAACCTGGCAGAGCGCTCCATCCTTCACCACTCCCGACGCGCTGATGGAGGTCATCAGAGTGCGTTCTTCCGTGCAGCGCAGTGCCAACGGCATCTGTACGGCGCTGTAACCGGCAAGGATGAACTGACGCAGGGCATTGCGGGTTTCGGCGCTGCGCCAATGCGGCATCACTGCCGTCAGGCCGAGCGGGGTCTGCTTGAGTTGATCGGGCTCGAAACCGATCAACCGGATCGCCAGGTCGTTCGAATCACTGAAAACACCTCGGGCAAAAGCCGCCTCGAGCTGCGAATCCACTGGCAGACCGATCGGAATCGGCGGATCGAAATCGATCCGGAAAACCCCCTCGTTGGAGTGTTCTACGAAGTTGCGGTACCGCGCTTCGCTCAGCTTCAGGCGTCGCTCCGCCTCGATCCGGTCCGTGATATCGATAATGATGCCTTCCACTGCGGTTACCCGACGGGTGTCCGGATCGGAAACCGTGCAACCGTGGCCCAGGACATGCCGATACCGCCCGTCCGCGTGTTTCAGACGATAGGTCAGACGGTACATCGAGCCACCGCGCACCGCCTCGGACACCGCGGCACCGAGCTTGTCGCGATCCTCCGGATGCAGCAGATCGTTAACGAAATCGCGCCGGCCGCTCAGCAGATCATCGGGTTCGTAACCCAGCATCTCCTTGACACCCGCGCTGACAAACTCGATCCGCCACGACTCGTCCACAAGCACGAATCGATAGGCGGCGCCGGGCAGGTTGGCAAGCAGATTACGATACTGCCGCTCGCGCTCGGCCAGTTCTCCTTGAGCTTCGACCCGCTCGGAAACATCGATCAGAACGTTCTGGACCGCTGGCGCGCCCTCCCAGTCCAGGGTCGTGGCGACAGTCTCGATGACCAGCTCCCGACCGTCGCGATGCAGCGCCCGAAACTCCAGCAGCGTCGGCGCCTGTTCCCCCTTCAGGCGCTGTTCGTGATATCGGGCAATTCGGTCGCGCTCGTCCGGATGAATCAGAGGCCAGAGAGAGCCGAGCGACAGGAGCTCTTCGGGGGTGCGGTAACCGAAGATCCGGGCACCGGCCGCGTTGGAATACAGAAGATTCCCGCGCCGCTGCACCCAGATACCCTGCAGCGACTGCTCCGCCAGCAGTTGGAACCTGTTTTCCAGTTCAGCCAACACCCGCTGCTGTCGTGCGCGCTGTGCTGAGAGCATTCCGTAGAACTGCACCGCCAACACGGTGGAAACCAGGTAGGCCTGCACCACGAGCAAGCCGGTCAGATCTGCCGTGCTGTCGGGCACGTAGTGGAACCACCACACGCCAGCGATCAAGCAGCCGAAGCAAAGCAGCGCGACACAACCGGCCAGCAGGGGTGTCAGCAGAAACGCCATCAAAGCGCCGATTGCCACCCAGGGCAGCACGACGGCGTACAGATCACCAAGCCACGAGAACTCCGCCCGCCAAGCGGCGAACAGGTAGCCAATGCCGACCCCCGCCACGATGAGCAGACTCCGCCATTGCTGCTGAACCGACGCCGCGACGCGCTCGGTGTCCCGACGCAGCAGCAGCAATGGCACAACCAGCAGAACCGCCCCCGATGCCCGCGCGAACCACTGTTCGACGAAGGTGGGAAGGAAACCCGCGGAGAGACCCACCGGCGCGAACGCCAGGCTCAACGCCGCCGCTGCGGCGGTACTCACCAGCAATGCGG
>JAYZWP010000035.1:0-3469 GCA_036142245.1 Pseudomonadota bacterium
CAAGGAAGCGGGACCGCCCCCGATGAGCGCAACCCGTTTACCGTTCCGCTGCTTCGGCACCGCCGGCAGACGCCCGGTGATGTCCCCCTTGAAGTCCGCGGTGACCCGTTTCAGACGGCAGATGGCGACCGGTTTCTCGTCCAGGCGGCCACGCCGACAGGCCGGTTCGCAAGGGCGGTCGCAGGTCCGACCCAGAACCCCCGGAAACACGTTGGAACGCCAGTTCAGCATGTAGGCGTCGGTGTACCGTTCCGCCGCGATCAGACGGATGTACTCCGGCACATTGGTGTGGGCCGGGCAGGCGTATTGGCAGTCGACTACTTTGTGAAAGTAATCGGGGCGGGAAATATCGGTTTTGTCCAATCTTTATCTCCGGAGAATCTCTCTCCGGTCCGGAAGGCGGCAGGTCGGGAATGGGGGGTCGGCAAACCTCTCTCTCGGCGCGGAACTTTACCCGCAGTTCCTGATACGGGTCAATGCAAAGCCTGCTGCCATGCGGCTTTCAGGCAGGAAGGGCGGCAAGGTTCCCTGCCACCAGCTCCCGCACCACGGCCGTGGCGTAGCTGCCGGAGCCCAGCGAAAACTCGAGTTCCAGCGTGTCCTGTTCCGACCACTGCCACGTCAGCCCCTGCACGGGGCAGCGTAACGCCCGGCGATCCTGCTTTGCGCCGATGCCGGCAAGGCCATCCCGCAACACCGGGTCGCAAGCGACCGCCTCGCGTTCCAGCGCGAGCGCGACAGCGTCGCTCGGCGGATCGCCCTCGCCCCAGAGCGGCCCGGTCGGGTGAATGTCCAGCACCCGCGCGCGATCCACCAGGTCAGCGTCCGCGCAGTTCTCGCAGCGAAACCAACTGCGGGAACCGGCCAGATTGATCACGTCACCATCGATGATGCCGTTCCAGGTCCCGTCGCGGACCCGGATCGACAGTAGTCGGTTGAACAGCTCCGCGCGGGCCGCCGAAATCAGCAAGCCGCGCAGGAAACGGTCGTTGCAGGGCCGCTCGCCGGAAAACATCGCCCGCGCCCGCAGGACGTTGCCATCGCCGATACCGAACCGCTGCGGTCCGAAGTAGTTCGGTATTCCTTGTGATGCGCAGCGGCGCAGCCGTTCCTCCACATCCGCGCGATCCCCCTCGAAGCGGGTCAGTCGCAGCACGAACCGGTTTCCGGCCCCACCGCCCTGCCGCAACTTGCGGTCGTGACGGTGCACTGCGGTGACCCTCAGCCCGCGGGCCGGATTCTGACCGGCAGAGGGTTCTCGACCCGGGACCAGCGGCACCGAGAGCCACTGTCGGGCGACCGCTTGTTTGTCCTTGAGACCGGCGTAGCCGACGTCCTTGCGCCGCACACCGAAATGGCGCGCCAGCGCCGCGACGGCGTCCCGGGTGGTCAGGCCGCTCTTCTCCACCTCCAGCAACCAATGGTTCCCCTCCCCTTTCGGCGCAAAGGACAGGCGCTCGAATACCTGAAAATCCTCCGCAGTCGCGCGCAGCGTGGCGCGCGCTTGCGGCGTGCCCAGAGCACGGGCCGCTGACGCCCCGCAGCCGAATGGCTCTTCAGACATCCCGATCGATACCTCCACTTTGTACCTTCACTTTGTACCTTCCCGGGCCCGCCTGAGCCGCAGGTGAACCACGACGGGTCGAAACGGTCGGACAGGACCGCTGAACAGTTGGAAAGTTGCGCCTGTGAGCGTTTGAGCGATACTCTCGCCTGTCCGGTCCACACCCGCGCAACCCCTTATCGTCAGCATAGCAACGCTGGCTACAACAACCGGGGGCGACGTGTGGATCTCCCGCAACGGAGGAGGAATCACGACGATGGAACGTTCGGCGTCGCGGGTCAATGGATTGGCAAGGGAGGCCACGACCGCTTTACTGCTGGGCTGGACGCTGTTCGGCCTGGCGGGTTGTGACCAGCAGGAGCCGGTGCAGAACAGCGCGACGCGAAATCGCGCCATGCCGGTCGAAATGCAGCCGGTGAGCCGGGAAGAGGTGGTGGACCGGATCCGGGCGGTGGGTTCGTTGGCGGCGGACGAGTCGGTGATCATCCGCCCGGAAATCGCCGGGATCGTCGAGACCATCCGTTTCGAGGAAGGTGAGCCGGTGGAAGCGGGCGCGGTACTGGTGACCTTGAACGCGGCGGAACAGCAAGCCTCCGTGGACCAGGCGGCGGCTACTGTCGAGTTGAGCCAACTCAGTTTCCGGCGGGCCCAGGATCTGCTTGCCGGAAAGATGATCAGCAAGCAGGAGTTCGACGAGGCGCGCAGCCGTCTCAAGGAATCGGAAGCGGCACTGCGCCGCTATCGCGTACTGCTCGACAAAACCATCCTGCGAGCCCCGTTCAGCGGCATCATCGGCTTACGTCACGTCAGTCCGGGTGCCTACGTCAGCCCAGGTCAGGACCTGGTGAATCTGGAAAGCATCGACCCGGTGAAGGTGGAGTTCCGGGTATCGGAGCGCTTTGCGCCAGCGCTGAAGATAGGCACCCCCGTCACGGTCGCCGTGGATGCGGTGGGGGAGCGCCGTTTCACGGGCACCATCTATGCGGTCGATCCGCGGCTGGATCCGGACGCCCGCGCGTTCGCGATCAGGGCCCGGGTGGCAAACCCTGATCGGACCCTGCAACCCGGGATGTTCGCGCGCGTAGAGATTCTTGCCGAGCGGCGTCCCGATGCGATCGTCATCCCCGAGCAGGCGCTCTGGCCCCAGGGCGAGAACATCTACGTCTACCGCGTCGCGAACGGGCAGGCTGAACTGGTGCCGGTGACCCTTGGTGTCCGCTTCGACGGCAAGGTGGAGATCCGCTCCGGACTAGACACCGACGACGAAATCGTCACCGCCGGCCAAATGAAACTGCGCGACGGCATGCCAGTGATCGACATCCGAGAGATGACGCGTGGCAACGCCGACGCGGGAGGTCAACCGTCATGAAGCTGTCAGAAATCTCGGTGCGCCGTCCGGTTCTGGCGGCGGTGATGAGCCTGATGATCCTGCTGCTCGGGTTGATGTCTTTCCAGCGGCTGTCGGTACGCGAATATCCCAATATCGACACCCCCATCGTGTCGGTGCGCACCGTCTACCCCGGAGCCAGCGCCGAGATCATGGAGAGTGAGGTGACCCGACCTCTGGAGGACGAGTTGTCGGGGATCGAAGGCATCGACATGATGAAGTCGAACAGCCGCGAGGAGGTGAGCGAGATCACGGTGAAGTTCCGGCTCACGCGGGACCCTGACGACGCCGCCGCGGACGTGCGGGACCGGGTGGCCAGAGCCCGGGGCGAACTGCCGGAAGACATCAACGAACCGGTCATCCGCAAAATCGAGGCAGACTCCGAGGCGATCATGTGGCTTGCCTTCTTCAGCAACAGCCACTCCTCCATGGAGATCAGTGATTTCGCCGATCGCTTCGTCAAGGACCGCCTGCAGAGTCTGCCTGGCGTCGCCACGGTAATGATCGGCGGCGAACGG
>JAYZWP010000036.1:0-2726 GCA_036142245.1 Pseudomonadota bacterium
GGTAGGTGCGGTAGGGAATCGCATCCCCGTCCACATCGAGGTAACGGAAGAACTCGAAACCCTCATCCAGTTGCGCCGCGCTGGCCACCTTGCCGCGATCCGGCGTGTAGTGGTCGTCCCAGACGAAGGGGGCGCTCAAGGTATCGTTCATGCCGAGATCGAGGTCGCTCATGACGATCACCGGCGTCTGCAACCGCTCGGCCAGATCGAACGCCTGCACCGCCATGTCGAAACACTCCTGCGGTGTCGCCGGCAGCAGCAGCACATGCTTGGTGTCGCCGTGGGAGGCGTACGCCGCCGCCAGCAGGTCCGACTGCTGGGTGCGGGTCGGCATGCCGGTGGAGGGACCCACCCGCTGAATGTCGAACAGCACCGCCGGGATCTCCGCGTAGTAGGCCAGACCGAGAAACTCGCCCATCAACGACACGCCCGGCCCGCTGGTGGCGGTGAAGGCGCGCGCGCCGTTCCAGCTCGCCCCGATCACCATGCCGATGGCGGACAGCTCGTCCTCGGCCTGGATAACGGCGTAGTTGTTGCGGCCGGAGTCCGCGTCCACCCGGTACTTGCGGCAGTAGCGCGTGAACGCGTCCACCAGCGAGGTCGACGGGGTGATCGGGTACCAGGCCGCCACGGTGGCGCCGGCATAGACGGCGCCCAGTCCCGCCGCGGCGTTACCATCGATGAGGATGCGGTCGCCGACAGCATCCCGTCGCTGCGCATGAAACGGCAGCGGGCAGTTCAGATTCTCCAGCGCATGATCGCGTCCCATGTGCAGGGCGTCGACGTTCGGCTGAATGAGCTTCTCCTTGCCGCGGAACTGTTCGGCGATGAGCGCTTCCATCACCTCGGTTTCGATCTGCAGCAGCGCGCCGAGCACCCCGGCGTACATGATGTTCTTGAACAGCAGCCGCTGGCGGGGATTGCTGAACCTCTCCACCGCCAGGGCGGTGAGGGGCACGCCCAGATAATGGATATCCTCGCGCCGGGCATCGTGGCTGAGTGGCTTGCTGGAGTCATACAACAGGTAACCGCCGGTCTCCACGCTCGCGATGTCCTGCAGAAAGGTTTCGGCGTTCATCGCGATCATCAGATCGACGCTGCCGCGCCGGGCGGTGTAACCGGCCTCGCTGACCCGGATCTCGAACCAGGTCGGCAAACCCTGGATGTTGGACGGGAAGATGTTCTTCGGGCCCACCGGCAGCCCCATGCGAAAGAAGCTCTTGGCGATCAAGCCGTTGGCGCTGGCCGATCCGGAACCGTTGACGTTGGCGAAGCGCAGGACGAATTCGTTGATGGTAGCCAGATGGGACATGGTCAACTCGCGAGCGGCAGGTCGAGAAGGGATTTCTGCATATCCCAGGCGCCGGTCGGACAGCGTTCCGCGCAGAGCCCGCAATGCAGACAGACGTCTTCGTCCTTCACCATCACCCGGCCGGTCGGCAGAGTGTCGGAAACGTACAGCGCCTGATCCTGATTGGTGGCCGGGACGCGCAACTGCTCCCGCAATTGCGGTTCATCGGTGTTACCGATGAAATTGATGCAGTCCATCGGGCAGATGTCGACGCAGGCGTCGCATTCGATACAGGCCGGTTCGGCGAACACCGTCTGCACATCGCAGTTCAGGCAACGGGCCGCCTCCTTGAAGGCGAGTTCCTCGTCGAATCCCAGCTCCACCTCCACCTTGATGTTGGCGAGCGCCTGGTTCAGATCGGCGTGGGGTACCCGCAACCGGCGCGCGGCGGAGTAGTCATTGCCGTAACTCCATTCATGGACGCCCATTTTCTGGCTCACCAGATCAACCCCGGCGGGGGGCCGATCCTGCGCGACATCCCGGCCCCGGCAGTACAGATCGATGGAGATCGCCGCCGCATGCCCATGGGCTACCGCCCAGATGATGTTCTTGGGGCCGAACGCCGCGTCACCGCCGAAGAACACCTCCGGCCGGGAGGATTGCATGGTGACTTCATCGACCAGCGGCATGCCCCACTGATCGAACTCGACACCGATATCCCGCTCGATCCACGGGAAGGCGTTGTCCTGCCCGATGGCCATCAATACATCGTCGCAGGGGATGTCCACCGTCTCCCCGGTGGGAACCAGCTTCCGGCGCCCCTTGTCATCGTATTCGGCGACCACCTTGTCGAAGCGCATGCCGACCAAGCGGCCCGCCTCGACCAGAAAGGCTTGCGGCTGATGGTAGTCGAGGATCGGAATCCCCTCTTCCATCGCCTCCTCCTTCTCCCAGTCCGAAGCCTTCATTTCGTCGAAGCCGCTGCGCACCGTCACGGTGACCGTTTCACCACCGAGGCGCAGCGAGGATCGGCAGCAGTCCATCGCCGTGTTGCCGCCACCGATCACCACCACCCGCTTGCCGATACGGTCGGTATGACCAAAGGCAACACTCGCCAGCCAGTCGATGCCGATGTGAATGTTCGCGTCCGCTTCCTGGCGGCCCGGAATGTCGAGATCCTTGCCGCGCGGAGCGCCGCTGCCGACGAACACGGCGTCGAACCCCTCGGCAAGCAGATCCTTCAGGCTCGTGATCTCCGCACCGTAGCGGCACTCGACGCCCAGCCCGGTGATCAGCTCCACCTCCTCATCCAGCACCGCTCCCGGCAGGCGGAACGCCGGAATCTGGCTGCGCATCATGCCGCCGCCCTTGGCGTCTTTCTCGAACAGCACCACCTCGTAGCCCAGCGGCAGCAGATCACGGGCCACCGTCAAGG
>JAYZWP010000037.1:0-4523 GCA_036142245.1 Pseudomonadota bacterium
CGGTGAGGCGACGCTCGAGTACCTGGACAAAGCCAAGGCGCTGTTTGATCTCGAATAGCCGCACACCGGTTGCAAGGAACCCGCGCGGTACCCGGTTGCCGCGCCGCGGCGACAGCTGGACAGAGGACGCACGGTGATCGGGCTGTTCACGCAACGCAACCCCAGGGTGTTACGGTATCTCCTGCTGTCGTTACTCTCGCTGGGGCTGATGATTCTGGACCATCGTGGGACGGTTCTGGAGTCGGGCCGCGCCGGCTTACGCACCCTGGTCTATCCACTCCACTACCTGGTCGATTGGCCGCTGTCCTTTGCGGCCAACACGGTGGAGAGCGTATCCAGCCGCGACGAATTGCTGGCGGCCAACAGCCAACTGCGGCAGGAGGTGCTGCGGTTGCGCTCCGATCTGCAACGGATGCGCTCCGTGCAGGCGGAGAATCGGCGCCTCAATGAGTTGCTCGAGGGCCGTGAGAATCTGCCGCGCGCCTGGGATTTCCAACTCGCCAGAGTGCTCAAGGTCGAACTCGATCCCTATTTTTCGCAGGTGTAGATCGGCCTGGGTACGCAGCATGGGGTGGCCCCCGGCCAACCGCTATTGGGCGCCGAAGGCGTGTTCGGTCAAGTGCGGGTAGTCGGTCCATTCAGCAGCCAGGCGATCCTGATCACGGACCCCAGTCACGCGGTGCCGGTGCGCTCAACCCGTACCGGCCTGCGTTCCATCGCCGCCGGCAACGGGCCCCGGACTGAATTGGAACTGCTGTTTCTGCCCAACAATGTCGACATCGCCATCGGCGATCTGATGGTTACCTCGGGCCTGGGGGGGGTATTTCCTGCCGATTACCCGGTGGCGGTGGTGTCGGAAGTGATTCGGCGGCCTGACGATGAGTTCGCCCGGGTGCGCGCCACGCCGGTGGAACGCCTGGAGCAGACTCACGAGGTGCTCATTGGCACCCTGGGCCGGGGGCAGCCGGATTCGTGATGGTGCGGCTCCCCTTCTTGCCGAGACTGGGCGCGAGTGGCCTGGTCGTCACGAGTCTCATCCTCGCGTTCGTGTTGACGTTGGTGCCGATGCCGCAGTGGGCCGCTTTCCTGCGCCCTCAATGGGTCGCCCTGGTGCTGATCTACTGGTGCATGGCGACCCCCCAGCTGGTGGGACCGGGAATCGCCTGGATGGTGGGACTGTTGCTGGATGCACTCACCGGCTCCCTGTTGGGACTCCACGGCCTGGTGCTGGCAACGGTGGCGTTCGTTACCGGACTGTCCTACCAACGGGTTCGCATGGCGCCTCTGCCGCAGCAGGCGCTCTGGGTCGCGGCGGTTCTGCTTCTCGGTCAAATCATCGCCTACGTCGTCCTGGTGCTGGTACAGCGTGGCCCTGAGCCCGGTTTCTTTCTGACCGTGGCCGTCAGTGCGCTGATCTGGCCCTGGCTGTTCCTGGTGTTGCGCGATCTGCGCCGTGCCAGCAACACGGTCTGACATGGCAACGCTAGCCCGCGAGGCGCTGAAAGATGCTGACGCGGAACGGGTGCTGTTCCGCGGCCGGGCCCGTTGGATGATTGTTCTGATGGGCTTGTGCATCGGCTTGCTGGCGGTGCGGCTCCATCAACTCCAAGTGGTGGACCACGAACGCTACCAGACGGCATCGAACCAGAATCGTATCGACATCGAACCGGTGCCACCGGTACGCGGGCTGATCAGCGACCGGAACGGGGTGCTGCTGGCGGAGAATCGCGCGGCGTTCAGCTTGCAGCTGATACCCGAGCGCGTACCGGATGTCGAGGCGACACTGCTGGAACTGTCTCGGGTCGTGGCTCTGGACGAGGATGACCTGAACGCCGTTCGCGAACAGATTCGCCGCCAACGCCGTTTCGAGCGGGCGGTGGTGCGCTCTTACTTGTCGGATCAGGAGGCCGCTGCGTTTGCAGCCCAGCGCCATCGCTTCCCGGGGGTCGATCTGTATGGCGAACTGGTGCGCCACTATCCCTTCCGGGAAGCCTTCGGTCACGTCATCGGCTACGTCGGGAGAATCAGCCAGAAGGACCTGGAGCGGATCGACCGCGATCAGTACCGGGGTTCCCTGTACATCGGTAAGGCGGGTGTGGAGCGAACCTACGAGTCCGTCCTGCACGGACAGGTGGGTTTGCAGCAGTCGGAGGTGGACGCCCACGGGCGTTCCCTGAGAATTCTGGATCGAGACCCGCCAACACCGGGCAGGAGTCTGCGCCTCTCCCTTGACGCCGATTTGCAGCTTCTCGCCGACGCCGCCCTGGGGGCGAATCGCGGTGCCGTGGTCGCTATCGATCCACGCGACGGGGCGGTACTGGCGCTGGTGAGCAAACCCGCCTTCGACCCCAACCTGTTCGTCACCGGGATCGACCAGGCATCCTACGATGCCTTGAACAGTCGGGGGAGGGCGCTGTTCAATCGGGCGCTGCAGGGCCAATACCCGCCCGGCTCGACCCTGAAGCCGTTCATCGCGATCGCGGGGCTGCATGATCAGCGTGCCGCGCCGCAACACCGGGTCTATTGCAACGGTGCCTTTCAACTGCCTGGCCGGGAGCGCAAATATCGCTGCTGGAAGCGCCAGGGCCACGGGCACCTGAATCTTGCCGATGCGATCAAACACTCCTGCGACATCTACTTTTATCACCTCGCCGTGGATCTGGGCATCCAGCGTCTGCACGATCATCTGGTGGCTTTCGGGCTGGGTGCGCCGACCGGCATCGATCTGCCCGGCGAAGGTGCCGGTCTGGTGCCTTCGGCGGACTGGAAGCGGGCGGCGCGCGGCGTCGCCTGGTACCCCGGAGAGACGGTCATCGCCGGCATCGGTCAGGGTTATCACCTGACGACCCCTTTGCAACTCGCCGTGGCCACGGCCGTGCTGGCCACTCGCGGAACCCTGCGCGTACCGACCGTGGTTGACGGCCAAGCGCTTCCGCCGCTGCGGATCCTGAACCGCGGCGAGCTCCATTGGGCGCAGGTGATCGGCGCCATGGAGGCGGTGATGCAGAGCCCGGGCGGCACCGCCTATGCAACGGGACAGGATGCACCCTATCGCTTCGCGGGCAAGACCGGAACCGCGCAGGTGTACGGCCTGGCGCAGGATGACGACGCAGCGGTGTCAGCGCACGAGCAGCCCGAGGCACTGCGCGACCATGCGCTGTTCATCGGCTTCGCACCCGCTGACGATCCCCGCATCGCCATCGCCGTGGTGGTGGAGAACGGAGGCTCGGGCAGCCGCGCCGCCGCGCCGGTGGCGCGCACCGTCATCGATCGCTGGCTTGAGGTCGGACCTTCTTGAATCCTCTGCGGCCGCTACTGGCGCTGGACTGGGTACTACTGCCGTGCGTCTTGGGGTTGGCGGCGTTGGGGCTGTTCATGGCGTACAGCGCCGGCAACGGCAGCATCGCAAACCTGCAAAGTCAGGGGGTGCGTGTGGCTGTTGCCCTGGCGGGGATGTTCGTAGTGGCGCAGCTACCACCTCAACTGCTGGCGCGGTCGGCGCCCGCGCTGTATGGGTTGGGACTGTTGATGCTGTGTTGGGTGGCGCTGGCCGGTGCCATCGGCGGGGGTGCGCAGCGCTGGATCGATCTGGGCTTCATGCGCTTCCAGCCGTCGGAGTTGGTCAAGCTGACCGTGCCGATGATGGTCGCACGGTACCTGTCGAGCAAGCTGCTGCCGCCGACGCGGCGCCAGATCATCGTCGCGGGGCTGATTATTCTGTTGCCCGCCGGACTGATCGTGCAGCAGCCCGATCTGGGGACGGCGCTGCTGGTCGGCGCGGCCGGCGCAGCGGTCCTGTTCCTGGCCGGGCTTGGCTTTCGCTTCATCGGCCTGTCCCTGCTCACCGGGCTGTGTGCAGCGCCCGTGGCGTGGCAGTTTCTGCACGATTACCAGCGCCGCCGGATCCTGACCCTCCTGAATCCCGAACAGGACCCGATGGGCGCTGGCTATCATGTGATTCAGGCTAAGATCGCCGTGGGCTCCGGCGGACCCTTCGGTAAAGGGTGGATGCAGGGTACCCAGGCGCATCTGGATTTCATCCCGGAGAGTTCCACGGACTTCATTTTCGCGGTCTTCGCCGAGGAATTCGGTTTTGTCGGGGCGATGGCACTTCTGCTGCTCTACGCGGTCATACTGCTGCGCGGATTCGCCATTGCGGCTGGTGGACAGGACACTTTCAGCCGATTATTCAGCGGTAGCCTGGTGCTCACGTTTTTCGTTTATTTGTTCGTCAACATCGGCATGGTGATCGGAATTCTGCCGGTGGTGGGTGTGCCGTTACCACTGGTGAGCTTCGGGGGCACCTCCATGGTGACCTTGATGTTGGGGATGGGCATGCTCATGGCGATTCGCAACGACCGCCGGCTCTGGTCGGGTTAGACATCACGAGACAATTTCAGGGAGCAGGGATGCAAAAAAACACCCTGGGACTTCGCTTCGCGCTGCGCGCGGCATCGAGTCGCTGGCGCGGCGTCACGGTTTTGCTGCTCGGGGCGCTGGCCAGCGGGTCAGCGATGGGGTTG
>JAYZWP010000038.1:0-2637 GCA_036142245.1 Pseudomonadota bacterium
TCACCCTCCTGCGCGCACAGTGCGTCGAGTTTCTGCTCGCGATCCGGTGCTGTCTGCATGATCAGGCCGTACAGTACGGTCGCCGCGCTGTGCGGCCGGTGGGCGTGGGTCAGCAGCAGTGCCGGTATCGCGGCGTGCAGTGACTGGGCGTAACTGACATGCTCCGGCCCCGGATGGCCAATGGAAGCGAGCGCCTCGGCAGGTTCCGGGGCTGAACCGCCCGTGACGGCCGACGCAGGAGCGGCCGGTGCCTGGTACTCGCTCAGCGGCGTGACCGGGGAAGACTTGCCCGGTAGCGGCGTGAACGAACCGACAGGCGGCTCGTGCGCCGGTGAGAAGGACGGATCGATGCGCGCGATGCGCTCGTCCAGCGGCGGATGGGTGGCGAGCAGACCGCCGAATCCGAGCCGATACACCGGCCCGAAGAACATGTGGCTCAACTCCTCGGCGTAGCGGTTGTGTACCCGGGAGCCGAGTCTGTGGGCGCGGATTTTGCGCAGCGCTCCGGCGATGCCGTTCGGGTCGCGGGTGAACTGCACCGCCGACGCATCGGCGAAGTATTCCCGCTGTCGGGAGACACCCGCTTTGATGAGACGCCCCGCCAGCACGCCGGCATAACCTACCGCGGTGAGCCCCGCGCCCAGGAGCAGAACAGCGATGACGCCGCCGCCGCTGCGCCGGTCGGATCGGTAGCGCCGGCGTCGGCTGCCGACACTGGCCCCGCGCAGCAGCGCCATACCGATCGCGCCGATCACCAGGATGCCGTTCAGAATGCCGATCAGGCGGATGTTGAGCCGCATATCGCCGTTCAGAATGTGGCTGAACTCGTGGGCGATCACCCCCTGCAGCTCGTCCCGGCTGAGCTGCTCCATGCAGCCCCGGGTTACCGCGACAATCGCCTCGCCGGGGGAGTAACCGGCGGCGAAGGCGTTGATCGATCTCTCGTCTTCCAGCAGGTAGACACCCGGTGCCGGGGTGCCCGAGGCGATCGCCATCTCCTCCACGACATTCATCAGTCGCCGTTCGTCCGGGTCACCGGTATCCGGCGCCACCCGCCGCGCTCCCATCATCCGCGCCACCGCCGCGCCCCCTTCGGCCAGTTGCCAGATACGGTAGAGGGTGCCCCCGCCAATGATCAGGAGCGTGGCGAGGGTGACCCAGCCGTACAGGGCGGGGCTCAGCTCCCGCCAGTGCGCAACCGGCGCGGCGCCGAATTGCGGACCCGCCGCCATCACCCCGAGCGCGGCGATGAAGTTGACCCCGGCAACGATGGCCGCCACCGCGGCAAGGAACAGCAAGACCAGACGCCACGTCAGGCGACGCGCCTGGTCCTGGGCGGCAAAGAAGTCCACGGCCGGAGCCAGCGGCTGGCGGGGCGGTGCGTCCCTAGAAAGCGACGGCGGGCGCCTGCCGTTCGGTGGCCACCTCGATCTCGAAATGCGGCGCCGCGCGGAAATTGAAGGGGCTGGCCACCAGCACGTTGGGGAACACCTCGATGGCGGTGTTATAGGTCATCACCGCGTCGTTATAGGCCTGCCGTGCGAACGCCACCTTGTTCTCGGTACTGGTGAGTTCTTCCATGAGCTGCCTCATGGTGCTGTCCGCTTTCAGGTCCGGGTAGTTTTCCTGGAGCGCGAACAACCGGCCCAGGGTACCGGTCAAAGTCGCCTCGGCAGCCAGCAACCGCTGCATGGCGGCCGGGTCTGCCGGATCGGCGGAGGCGCGCTGGCTCGCCTGCACCGCCTGCTGGCGGGCGCTGATGACCGCCTCCAGGGTCTCTCGCTCATGGCTGAGATATCCCTTGGCTGTTTCCACCAGGTTGGGGATCAGGTCGTAGCGCCGTTTCAGTTGCACGTCGATCTGCGAGAAGGCGTTCTTGAAGCGGTTCTTAAGAGCGACCAGCTTGTTGTATATGGCGAAAAACCAGATGATGAGGGCGCCGATCACGGCAAGGAATATGAGCAGTTCAATCATCGCCAGGTCTCCGTCGGGTTATTGACTGTTGCACGGGTGCCGCGCTGTGGCCGCCGGACCGTTTGTAGCATAATCCGGTCACCAGTCGTGTCGTCGTCGGCGGGTAGCGACGGCGTCAAGGTTCGCGGTCCGCTGCCGTCACAGCCAGCATGGTCAGGCGTCCGGTCGCGGCACCGGCACCGCAAACATCACAGGCTGTATCGTCTCTTGTCCTCACAACCTGAAGCCATCGATCACGCGCGCATCGCGGCGGGTTCCCTGGACGCGGCGCGTTCCGAATTGTCCCGTGTCTGGCTGGGCGATCCCTTCGTCATCGATCTGCTGCTCACGGCGGTGATCGCCGGCGGGCACATCCTGCTCGAAGACATCCCGGGCGTGGGCAAGACCACTCTGGCCAAAGGGCTCGCGCGCACCCTGGGACTGCGTTTCAACCGGGTGCAGTTCACCAATGACATTCTGCCGGCCGACATCCTCGGCGGCAGCGTGTACAACCCCACGGACGGGACGTTCTCGTTCGCTCCCGGGCCGATATTCACCGACTTCCTGCTCGCCGACGAGATCAATCGCGCGCCGACCCGCAGTCAGTCGGCGTTTCTGCAGGCGATGGAGGAGGGGCAGGTCGCGGTGGACGGCGTGAACCATCCGTTGTCGGACCTGTTCACC
>JAYZWP010000039.1:0-3852 GCA_036142245.1 Pseudomonadota bacterium
GTTGGCCCGTTTGGGTGGCGATCTCCATGCCTATCTCGATACCGCCTTTGACGGAACCAAGGAGATGCGCGAGATCATCTCCACCATCCTGGACAAAGGACGCAATGAACAGCGACTGGATAGCACCAGCGTCAATATCAACGACGTGCTGACCACAACCTTGCGCTTCTGGGAAGCGGACGCGGCGTTCAAACACGGCGTGGAGAAAATTCTGAACCTCGATCCTGACCTGCCCGCAGTGGAGGCGGTGTACGCACACTGGTCACAGAGCTTCGACAACCTGCTGAGTAACGCCATGGCGGCCATGGTTGACACCGATGTCAAACAACTGTCGATAAGAACCGAATTCGGCGACCAAAACATCCGGATCGAAATTCAGGACACCGGGCACGGCATGGATGAGACGACGCTAGAGCGGATCTTCGACCCCTTTTTCACCACCCGCAGCGACGGATTGGGTACCGGGCTCGGGCTCGCCAGCGTGAAGGCGCTGCTCGAACCTTACGGAGTGACTATCGGCGTGGCCAGCAGCCCGGGACGCGGGACCCGCTTTGAATTGACCCTGCCCCTCGTGGACAATAAGCCAGACGCACCGGTCAGCCCTCCCCAGGCGAGCCGGAGGCGGTTGCGCCGCGCCGGAGACGGCGCCGCAAGTGGTTGAGGTTCACGGGAGGCGGATGAACGTCATGTCAGCACAAGACCACACCATCCTTCTGGTGGATGACGACCAACATATCGCCACGCTGTTCAAGGCGATCCTGGAGGACTACGGCTACGCCGTGCTGGTCGCTCGAGATGGGCATGAGGCGCTGGACTGTCTGGAACGATGTCAGGTGCACTGCGTGGTGACCGACCTGACGATGCCGAAACTGGATGGTTTCGGCCTCATGGAAGCCATCCGGGAAAAGTACGCGGACCTGCCGATCATCGTCGTCACCGGCGAAGGCAAAGGGGACGCGATTGACCGGGCACTGCACCTGGACACCGAAAATTTTCTGACCAAGCCAGTCTCCACGGAAGAACTGCGGTTTGCCGTTCAGCGTGCACTGCACCACGCCGAACTGCAACAGCGCAAACCTGCCCCGACAAAAGAGCCTCCAAAGGTCCGCGAACCGGCCATGCCGTATGTGGACCCGCTGCCCGATCCGAAGCCTGCAAGCGGCGAGTCCAAGGTGGTCATCGAGTTTCCGGACCTGGTCGGCCGCAGCCCGGCGATGGTACGCATCAAGGAGATGATCGCTCATGTGGCGGATCGCAACTCCAACGTTCTGATTCTCGGGGAATCCGGTGTCGGCAAGGAAGTCATCGCCCGCGCACTGCACAACGGCTCCTCGCGGCGGCACAAACTGTTCGTGCCGGTGAACTGCGGCGCGATCCCCGAGGAACTGATGGAAAGCGAGCTGTTTGGTCACGAAAAAGGCGCTTTCACCGGTGCCATCACCAGCCGCAAGGGTCGCTTTGAACTGGCCGAAGGCGGCACGCTTTTTCTCGACGAGATCGGTGAGATGAGCTTGCGGATGCAGGTGAAATTACTGCGCGTACTCCAAGAGCGGACCTTCGAGCGCGTCGGCAGCAACCGCACTCTGAACGCGGACGTGCGAATCATCGCCGCGACGCACCGCAATCTCGAACAGGCGATCGACGACGGCAGTTTCCGGGAAGACCTCTACTACCGGCTCAACGTCTTTCCCATGGAGGTACCTCCGCTGCGGGAGCGCCGCGAGGATATCCCCATGCTGATGCAGCGGTTCCTCGCCAAGCACCGACGCGCCGGGCGCGAGGTGGTGGAATTCACCGATGCCGCGGTGGCGGCGCTGATGGCGAACGACTGGCGCGGGAATGTTCGTGAGCTTGAAAACCTTTTGCAGCGCCTCATCATCCTCTATCCAAACCGGACCGTTGATGTAGCTGACCTGCCTGAAAAATACCAACCCGAGGATTGCGCAGCCGTGCCGTTGTGGTCCGGATCAGCGGCGCAGCCGTTGCCGGATGACGGCATGGACCTCAAACAGCACCTGCACGACATTGAATACAATCTGATCGTTCAGGCGTTGGAACGGTGCGATCACGTGGTAGCCCATGCCGCCGAGCAGTTGGGTATCCGCCGCACCACACTCGTCGAGAAGTTGCGCAAATTCGGGCTCGATAAGCGCGCCGCGGAGAGCTGAGGGTCGGACAAAGCTGGCGCTACTGGCGCTTCGGGTGGTGGTGCCGATCCATCCGCTTCGTGCACACGCTTTACACACCGACCTGATGATTTTCGGCCGTTCGGATGGGGTGGCCGTCATGGCACATCCCAGGCTTGCACGCAGCCGATACGGTTCGTCTTTGCTCACCGAATCGAAGGCCAAGCTGCTGCTCTTGACGGAGAACTGGGGCCGCCCGCCGGCAGCGGCCCAAGCACGCGCCACGGCACCCAGGGGCGCCCATCAACGCGGCAACCCGATCGCGAAAGTCACCGCGCCTCGGTCCGCCGCGACCTGCGGTTGCTAACTCGGCAGTATGATCCGAGCTTCCTCCTGGCGTTCGGTCAGAAAGCGGTTCACCCGCCGCAAAAAGGCGGCGGGGTTGTCGAGCTGACCACCCTCACTCAGCAAAGCCTGATCCAACAGCAGAGCCGCCCAGTCGGCAAACCGTTCGTCGTCCTTTTCCTCGGCGGCGCGCTGGACGAGGGGATGCTCGGCATTCACCTCCAGAATCGGCTTGCTCCCGGGCAGATTCTGACCGGCTGCCTGCATGATCCGCTCAAGATGTTTACTCATGGCGTGCTCGCCTACGACAAGACACACCGGGCTTTGCGTCAGCCGACGGGTAACACGCACAGACTCGACACGATCCTCCAGAACGCCCTGCAACCGCTCGGTGAGTTCACTTGTCTCTCCGGCCGTTGGCGCGTCACGCGCATCGTCATCTCCGAGGTTGTCGATATCCAGCTCACCCTTGGCGACCGACTGCAGCGATTTACCTTCGAATTCAGCCAACCCATCCACCACCCATTCGTCGATGGGGTCGCTCAGCAGTAGCACCTCGATGTTGCGCTGCCGGAAAATCTCGAGATGCGGCGATTCCGCCGCAGCGGCGTAACTGTCCGCGGTCAGATAGTAGATCTTCTCCTGCCCTTCGGGCATGTTTTCGATATAGGTCTGCAAAGACGTCATACCGTCTGGACCCGTATCGGTCGTCACAAACCGCAACAGCGCGGCAATCCGTTCGCGGTTGGCCGGGTCCTCGACGACCCCTTCCTTGATCACCCGACCGAAGGTAGTCCAGAACTTGGCGTACTTTTCGGCGTCCTGTTCAGCCATCTCGCTCAGGGCATCCAGCACCTTGCGCGTACAACCGGCGCGGATGCTGTCGACCAGCCGGTTGCCCTGCAGAATCTCCCGGGAAACGTTCAGCGGCAGATCATCCGAGTCGATCACTCCGCGCACGAATCGCAGATAGGCCGGCATCAACTGTTCCGCGTCATCCATGATGAAGACGCGCTTTACATAGAGCTTGACGCCGTGACGTCTGTCACGGTCCCAAAGATCAAACGGCGCCCGCGATGGCACGTACAGTAACGAGGTGTACTCCTGCTTACCCTCGACTCGACTGTGCAGGTGCAGCAGCGGCGGCTCGAAATCGAAGCAGATCTGCTTGTAGAACTCGTCGTATTCCTGCTGCGTAATCTCTTTGCGTGGTCGGGTCCACAGGGCCGTCGCCTGATTCACTACCTCAAACTCGGCCGCTGACGAGGTCTGCTCTTGCGCTTCATCCGGCGTATCGCCCTCTTCATCCGGCTTTGGCATCCGGACCGGGAAAGTGATGTGTTCCGAATATCGGTGAATGATGCCGCGCAGGCGATGGGGA
>JAYZWP010000040.1:0-2648 GCA_036142245.1 Pseudomonadota bacterium
GTGCCGGCACCATGCCACCCTGGCCGACCGCTTCGCCGATCCGGTCACGCAGATCAAGCACCAGTCGCTCAGCGGTTTTCTTGCCGACGCCCGGCAAGCGCGTCAACTGGGCAACATTCTGTTCTTCGATACACCGCACCAGATCGATCACCCCGATACCGGAGAGAATGGTCACCGCGAGGCGGGCACCGATTCCGCTCACCTTGATCAACTGCCGGAATGCCGCGCGCTCGGCCTCACTGGCGAAACCGTAGAGCAACTGGGCATCCTCCCGGACCACCAGGTGGGTATGGAGGTGAACAGACTCACCGACCCCGGGCAGACCGTAGAACGTGCTCATCGGGGCCTCCACTTCATAACCGACTCCGCCCACGTCCACCAGCAGCCACGGCGGATGCTTGGCGAGAACCGTGCCGCGCAGACTACCAATCATTGCCCAAAGGTGCCGGACCGTCTGCTCATGCGGCAATGACACAATGCGCAGGCCAGCGCATCCGCCGCGTCGGCGCGTGGGGCGTTCGGCAGGTGCAGCAGCACGCGCACCATGTATTGCACCTGACTCTTGTCGGCATTTCCCCGTCCCACAACCGCCTGCTTGATTTCCGCCGGAGTGTATTCGGTGACTGGAATACCGTTCACCGCAGCCGCGGTGATCGCGGCACCCCGCGCCTGTCCCAGTTTAAGCGCGGAGTCGGCATTGCGGTTCAGAAACACCGATTCGACGGCCACCACTTCGGGAGCGTGCCGCGCAACCAGGCTTGCAACACCCTGATAGATGATGCTGAGCCGTTCAGCAAGGGGACCGTCGCCGGTGCGAATGCACCCGCTTTCCACATACTGCTCGCCGCGGCGATCCCACATGACAACGCCAAATCCCGTCACCCGGGAGCCGGGGTCGATCCCCAGAATACTGCTCACGCGATATCTGCCAGAACCTCCTCGGAGAACGAGGCATTGGTATAGACAGCCTGAACGTCATCGAGATCCTCAAGCGCCTCGACCAACGCCATTACCGTCCGGCTGTCGTCCAGGGACAGATCGACCGTATTTTGCGGACGCATGGTCAGTTCGCTCACCTCGGGATTCAGCTCCCGACCCACCAGCGCGGCATGTACCAGGGGGTAGTCAGGGACGGATGTCAGAACCTCCACGGTGCCATCCTCCTCCACGACGTCCTCCGCACCTGCCTCGATGGCCGCCTCGAAAAGAGCTTCATAGTCGACCTCCCCCAGGAACATCAACACTCCGCGATGCTCGAACTGAAAAGCGACAGAGCCTTCGGTACCCAGACTGCCGCCCGCCCTGTTGAAAGCGTGGCGTACCTCGGCGACGGTGCGGTTCCGGTTATCTGTGACGCAGTCGACCATGACGGCAACCCCGCCGGGTGCATAGCCTTCGTAGCGCACTTCCTCCAAAGTCGCGCCATCCAACTCCCCAGCACCGCGTTTGGCAGCCCGCTCGACCGTATCGCGCGCCATGTTGGCGGCGAGCGCCTTGTCGATAGCGGTGCGCAACCGCGGGTTGGCGTCCGGATCTCCCCCCCCCTGTCGCGCCGCAACCGTGATTTCACGGATCAGCTTGGTGAAGAGCTTGCCACGTTTGGCATCTTGCGCCTTCTTGCGGTGCTGGATGTTGGCCCATTTACTATGACCAGCCATAAATCCCTACTCTGGATTTCGTGGAGTATCAGACAACGCTAAATTCTAATTCTTTGCGCAAACGTTTCAGTTCGCGGTGCCCGCTTTCGCGGCAACCCGGATGCTCAACTCCCGAAGTTGGTCTTCCTGCACTGACGAGGGCGCATCCGTCAGGGGGCAGTGGGCGCTCTGAGTCTTCGGAAAGGCCATCACGTCACGGATCGACTCGACGCCAGCCATGAGCATCACGAGACGGTCGATGCCGAAGGCGATTCCGCCGTGGGGCGGACAGCCATAGTCGAGCGCGGTGAGAAGAAAACCGAATCTGTCGCGTGCCTGCTCTGCATCGATGCCAAGCAGTTCGAAAACCGCTTCCTGCATCTCCGGCTGGTGGATACGAATGGACCCGCCTCCGATTTCGCTACCATTGAGCACCATGTCGTACGCGCGGGACAGGGCATTTCCCGGATCGGCGCGCAACGCGTCGAGAGTTACCGCCGGTGCCGTGAAGGGATGATGCAGCGCCGACCACCGGTCGGTCTTGTCATCCCACTCGAACATCGGGAAATCAACCACCCAGAGCGGCCGCCAATCCCCTTCCAGGAGCTTGAGATCCTTCCCCAACTGATCGCGCAGCGCGCCGAGCGATGCGTTGACCACAGCGGCCTTGTCGGCCCCGAAAAAAATCACATCGCCACTTTGTGCGCCCACCCGGTGCAAAATCCCAGCCACCACCCGGTCGGACAGAAACTTCAATATGGGTGACTGCAAGTCGCCCTGCGAACCGTCCCACTGATTGACGCGGATATACGCCAGGCCCTTGGCGCCGAATTTCTTGACGAAAGCGGTGTAATCGTCGATCTCCTTGCGGCTGAGTGCTTCGCCACCCGGCAGACGCAACGCGGCGACCCGGGAATCGGAATCCTGCGCCGGCTGAGCGAACACCTTGAAATCGACCCCCGCCACCAAATCACTCACCTCGACCAGTTCCAGCGGATTACGCAGGTCGGG
>JAYZWP010000041.1:0-7962 GCA_036142245.1 Pseudomonadota bacterium
GCGCTGCTGCTGCTCGATGAGGGAATGCCGGCGCCGGCGGTGGATCGGGTTGCCACTGACTTCGGCATGCCGGTGGGGCCGGTGGAGCTGGCGGATAACGTTGGACTCGATGTGGCGCTGGCGGTCGCCGAGGTGCTGGCGCAGCCGCTTGATCTTGAAATTCCGCAATTGCTGCGGGACCGGGTGGCCGCGGGGCGGCTCGGGCGCAAAAGCGGCGGCGGCTTCTACAGCCACGCCAACGGCCGGGTGTTCAAGGCGCAGGTCGCCAAGCGGTATGTGGCGCCGCTGGACGTGCAGGATCGGCTGATTCTGCGCCTGCTGAACGAGGCGGTACGTTGTCTGCGCCTGGGGGTGGTGGCAGACGCCGATCAGCTCGATGTCGGTTTGATCTTCGGGGCAGGATTCGCGCCGTTTCGCGGTGGCCCGCTGTACTACGCCAGGCAGCGCGGTTTCGGGGAGATCGTCAGTGTCCTGGAGCGTCTCGCGCAGCGCCACGGAACCCGTTTCAACCCCGATCCGGGGTGGGCAGATCTCGCCGCCGATTGATCTGCTGTTCCCGCGACGATGACAGATAACACCTCGGGCGCCGTGGGCCCGCAGAACATCGGGGATCTGCTCGCGGAGCGCCTGGGCGCCTCTGACGGGCATGCCTACACCTGCTGGGTGGACCACCAGGAGCGGTGGCACGAGGTCAGCTGGCACGCCTTCGGTCAACTCGCGGCCCGCTACCAGGAGGCATTCCGGCGGCAGGGTCTGCAGGCGGGTGACCGGGTCGCCATCATGGGGCCGAACAGCGTGGACTGGGTGGCCTTTGACCTGGCGGCCATGTCACTCGGGCTGGTCACGGTCCCGGTCTACCACGCCGACCGGGCGGACAGTGCCCGCTACGTCCTGTCTCACGCCGGGGCCAGGTTGCTCCTCATCGAGGAGGCGGAGCGGTTGTCAGGCATCGTCGCCGAGGGTCTGCCGGAAGGGCTCGAAACGGTGGTGCTCTGCTCCGGAAAAACCGACGCGACGACCTGGGTGGCGCGGGACAGGTGGCTGCCGCAAGACGCCCCTGCGTTTCAGAGCGCCGCCCTGGCACCGGATGATCTGGCCACCATTGTTTACACTTCCGGCACCACCGGGCGGCCCAAGGGGGTGATGCTCAGCCATCGCAATCTATTGGCCAATGCGCTGGCCGCGGCCCAGGAAGTCGAACTCCATTCGGACGATCTGCTGGTTTCCTTTCTCCCGCTGTCGCACATGCTGGAGCGCACTTGCGGCATCCTGGCGCCGCTGGTGCGCGGTGTGCCGGTGGCCTTCGCCCGCTCCGTCGATACCCTGCTGGAGGATCTGCAGAGCCGGCAACCCACGTTTCTCGTCGCGGTGCCGCGCATTTTCGAGCGGGTGCACCTGGCCGTGACGCGCGCCATGGCGCAGCGTCCCGGTTGGCTGCGTGTGCTGTTCAACGCTTTCGTTGAAGGCGGCTGGTCGCGTTTCGAACGGCGCTCCGATCGCGGCGGCGGGCACCCGGCGGAGCTGATCTATCCGCTGCTTCGACCGCTGTTCGCCCGGCGTATCCAGCGCGCTTTCGGGGGGCGACTGCGCGCTGCCGTGTCCGGTGGTGCGGCTCTGCCGCAGCCGGTGGCACGGCTGTTCATTGGGGCAGGCATCGAGATTCTGCAGGGGTATGGTCTCACCGAGGCGAGTCCGGTGGTGAGCGGCAATCGTATCGGTGACAATGACCCCGCCAGCGTCGGCCGGCCGCTACCGGATGTGGAAGTGCGGATCGCGGACAACAGCGAGATCCTGGTACGCGGTCCCAACGTGATGCTGGGTTACTGGCGGGACGACGAGGCTACGGCGCAAGTGCTGGATGGCGAGGGCTGGCTGCATTCCGGTGACATGGGTGAGTTGCGCGACGGCCGCCTCTTCATCACCGGGCGGGCCAAGGAGATCATCGTGCTGTCCAACGGGGAGAAGGTGTCCCCCGCCGATGTGGAGGGCGCCGTCATCACTGACCCGGTGATTGAACAGGCGATGGTGGTTGGCGAGGGCAGGTCGTTTCTGGCCGCGCTCGTCGTTTTGCATCCGACCGCGCTGGCCGGGCTGCTGGACGAGTTGGGTCTGGCGTGCGGTCCGGAGGGTGCGCTGAACCGTCAGGAGGTGAAGGACCGCATCATCGAGCGTATGGGAGTGGCCATGCACGATTTCCCCGGTTTCGCCAAGGTGTATCAGGTCGCCCTGCTGCTGGAGCCCTGGACGGTTGAGAACGGCCTGCTGACCGCGACGCTCAAGCTGCGCCGTAACGAAATCGCGGCCCGCTATGCCAGCCTGATCGAGCAGATGTACGCCGGCCACTGAACGGGTAGCATGGCGCCATGAACGAAACCACGACAGACGACAAGCCGCGCGGCGAGCGGGCGCGGGACAAGGTGGCGCGCATTCCGGTAAAGGTCGTCCCGACTGATGCGGCGCCCCGCAAACCGGACTGGATCCGGGTCAAGGCGCCGGGGGGCGCGGGATTTCACCGTGTGAAGCGGCTGCTGCGCGAACAGGGGCTGCACACGGTGTGCGAGGAGGCCTCCTGTCCCAACATCGGCGAATGCTTCGGCAAGGGTACCGCCACCTTCATGATCATGGGGGAGCTGTGTACGCGCCGCTGCCCGTTCTGTGACGTGGCGCACGGACGGCCCGATCCGCTGGATGCGAACGAGCCGCGTCACCTCGCGGCGGCCATCAGCGTGCTCGGGCTGCGCTATGTGGTAATCACCTCGGTGGACAGGGATGATCTGAAGGATGGCGGCGCGGCCCACTTCGTCGCCTGCATCGCCGCGGTGCGGGAGGTGTCCCCCGCTACCCGCATCGAAGTACTGGTGCCCGATTTTCGGGGCCGTATGGATCGGGCGCTGGGGATTTTCGCCGGCGGCCCACCGGATGTGTTCAACCACAACATCGAGACGGTCCCGCGGCTCTACCGGGCGGCCCGGCCGGGGTCCGACTATCGGTGGTCGTTGGAGTTGTTAAGGCGCTTCAAGGCGGATCACCCGGGGGTTCCGACCAAGTCGGGGATCATGGTGGGTCTCGGCGAGACCGACGACGAGGTGGAAGCGGTATTGCGGGATCTGCGCGACCATGAGGTCGACATGGTAACCATCGGCCAGTATCTGCAACCGAGCCGGCACCATCTGCCCGTGCACCGGTATGTGGCACCCGAACGGTTCGACGCGTGGCGGGAGTATGGAGACTCCCTGGGGTTTGCCCATGTGGCCAGCGGCCCGCTGGTGCGCTCCTCTTATCACGCCGATCGTCAGGCCGAGGCTGCCGCCGCGATCTGAACGTTCCCGCCGATTTTTCCTGACCCCGTGCCGGTGGAGTTGCTGCTGGTAAAGACGGTCACGGCATTGCTGTTGCCGCCGGGCTTGTTCGTGCTTCTGTCGGGGGGAGCGCTGTTGCTGCGTCCGCCGCGCCGGATCGTCCTGGCGATGATCGGCGTCGCCGTGTTGATCTGGGGTCTTTCCACCGCGCTGCTGGCCGACCGCCTGTTGCAGGGACTCGACCGGTTTCCCTATCCCGCGGCGAGTGATCTCGCGAACGCCGAGGCGGTGGTGGTGCTTTCCGGTGACCGCCACGTCGCTCTGGCGCCGGACGGTCGCGAAGAGATCGGCCCCTACACCCGGGAGCGGGTGGCCATCGGCGCACGGATCGTCCACGAAACGGGGCTGCCGGTGTTGGTAACCGGGGGTGTGGTTTTCGGTGGCGGCACGCCGGCCGCGGACCTCATGGCGCAGACCCTGGAACAGGCGGGCATCGCCGTGCGCTGGGTGGAGCGGGTCAGCCGGACCACCCAGGAAAACGCGGTGCTGTCGGCGCCCCTGCTGCGCCAGGCCGGTGTGCGCAGGGTGGCGCTGGTGACCCATGACTGGCATCTGCCCCGGGCGGTGAACGCGTTTCGCGCTCAGGGTTTCGAGGTGATCCCGGTACCCGGTACCGCGCCGCTGCGGGGAATCCGCCGACCGGTGGATGCCGAGGCGTTGCTCCCCAGCGCGACGGCTTTGGCGCAGAGCGCGGCGGCACTGCACGAGTACCTGGGCACGCTCTGGTATCGATTACGCTATGGCGCCCATGGAAACGGGAGTCAGGAAGCATCTGGCTAGTGCGTCTTTGCGGTCAGCCGGAGAGCCTTGGGTGAAGACGCCTTGTTCGCCCACCAGCGTTGGATTTCTGCTCAAGACCGAAAGACCACGTCACCGTGAATCGCGCATTCTCTAACGGGTTTCCAGGGCCTCTTCCAGGTGGTAGCGCTTGAGTTTCTTGTACAACCCCTGGCGGGTGATGCCGAGCAGATGCGCCGCCCGCACCTTGTTGCCCCGCGCCTCCTTGATCGCGCGCTTCAGGAGACGAATTTCCAGTTCGGCCACGCGGTTGGGCAGCGACAGATCCGACTGATCCTCCAGCGGGGGGACACGGATGTCCGCGGTGCCGGCAAGCAACTCCTCTGAACACAGATGGGGCTGGATCACTTCCCCAGGGGGGACCAGCGCCACCATCCGCTCGATCTCCTGGCGCAACTGCCGGACATTGCCGGGCCAGTGGTAGCGCTCGAAGCGCCCCAGGGTTTCCGGCGCGAAGCCCGCCACCGGCTTGTCAAACCGGCGCGCGAACTCGGCGACCAGGGAGTGGGCCAGAGGGGCGATGTCTTCCCGGCGACGGCGCAGCGGCGGCACCTCGACTTCCACGGCAAACAGCCGGTAATAGAGGTCCTCGCGGAAGCGCCCTTCGTCCACCAGACCGCGCAGGTTGTCGTGGGAAGCACTGATAAGGCGAAAGTCGTACTGCGTCAGCGCCTTGCCGCCGAGACGATAACCCTCCATTGCTTCGAGGCCGCGCAGCAGGAGGTCCTGAGCTGCGGGGTTGAGACTCCCGACCTCATCCAGGAACAACAGGCCACCGCGGGTCGACTCCAGATGGCCCGGCCGCGCGCCGGTGGCGCCGTTGAACGCGCCCGCTTCGTAACCGAAGAACTCACTCTCGAACAGGTGGGGGGGGATGGCGGCGCAGTTCACCGCCACGAAAGGCTGTTCGTGGCGGTCACTGGCGGCGTGAATCATGCGCGCGATCACCTCCTTGCCGACGCCGTGCTCGCCGCGCAGGTGGATATCCACCGGTGTGGCGCTGACCGCCTTGATCATCTCCATGAGATTGCGCATGGCGGGACTTTCTGCCACCAGGGTGAAATCGCTCAGATAGCCGGACCAGACTTTGTCGACTTCGCTGGAGAGTCGATTGGTCACCGCGACGATCTGTTCGTTCAGCAGGACGTTGTCGAGGACGATGGAAAGCACTTCAGCGATGCGCTCCATTTTCGCCTGATCGGCTTCGTCAAAGTCGCCCTGGTGTTTGTTGAGCACCTCCACCGCGCCGCAAACCCCCCGGTCGGTGCTGCTCACGATGGGCGAGCAGAGCAGGTTGCGGGTGCGAAAGCCGGTGTGGTCGTCCGTCTCCGAGTGGAAGTCAGGATGGTTTCGGGTGTCGTTAACGATGATGCTCGCACCGGTGCGAATGCACCGACCGGCAATACTGTGGTCCATCGGTACCTCGATCTCGCCTTCCCGGATACCGGTTCCCGCCTTGGAAAAAACCCGCTTGGCATCCGGATCCAGCAGGAAAATTCCGCACCGCTGCGCGTTCATCAGGGTCGGGAGCGCGTCGACGTGGAACTGCAGCAACGAGGTGTAGTTTTGCCGATGCCACTCTTGGTTGATGCGTGCCAGTTGCTCGTTCAAATAGGAGAGCCGGTCCCGAACGGGAGAATTAGTGGAATTCATCATCTCACCCCTTAAGCCCGTGTTTTATTACGCATTTAACGGTACAAGTGTAAACAGAAAAGTACTGTTTTAGTAGTTATCCCGCCGGATATCTCTTGGTGTGTATCAAACGTTGTCATGTTACAGGTCAATTCGGCCGCTTGGTGCGCCCCGCCATTCGCTGCGGGGGCGCATGTGCTAGCCTCGCGGCCTGAGTACGGGCACGGGTAACTGGCCGATGGCGCGTTCACATTCAACGGATTCCCGCGGTTCGCACCGGATGCGCCGGCTGTCCGGCGCTGCCCTCCTGTTGGCGCTATCGGCGGGCTGCGCCTCCTCGGATTCGACGATACCCTCCGCAAACGTGGCGCCGCTTATCGATGTCGAGCGCTGTCAGGCAGCGGGTCATGAACCCGGCAGTGCTTCCTTCTCGGCCTGTCTGCAAACCCTGGAACTGCAGCGTCGTCAGGAGGCGCTGCGGGACCAGGAGATCAACAACGCCACCATCAATTCCCAGCGCCGGATACCCCTGCCCCGCTGAGGAACTTCTGCATCACGCCCGCCATGGCGGTTTTCAGTTTGCCGCAGCGCACGATGTACGCTCGCGCTGATGCTTCACGAATCGATGACGAGTGTCTGGTTCATGCCGAGGCTGTCTACCCTGTACGGGAAAGGGTGAATCGATCAGGGCTTCCCTGAATCCACCGCCGCCGCGGCGGCTGCGATCTACGGCCGTCATAAAACCGCAACATTTTTGTCACATTCTCGTTACCGGCGAGCGCCATAGTGCGTCGTCATTGGAACGGAGCAACGTGCTCTGTTTTCCGTTTGGTGATTCGGTCCCGGGAATTCAAGGAGAGTGGGCAAGCAATGAAGGCAATCAAGCAGACCGCGGCGGTCGCCGCGACGGCAGCGGCGCTGTCGTTCGCGGGTCCGGCCGCGCAGGCCGGCGAAAAGGAGCTGCTGGACGTGTTGTTGCAGAACAGCGTCATCACCCAGCAGCAGTACGACGAATTGATGGCGGCCTATGTCACGGACTCTGCGTCCGACGTGACCGTGTCTACCAAAGGTGGCCTGACGGTGGAGACCAAGGACGAGCAGTTCTCGTTCAAGCTCGGCGGTCGGCTCATGGTCGACGCGGTCGCAAGCAGTGATGACAATGCAGCGATCAATGACATGGACAACGGAACGGAATTCCGACGTGCGCGAATCTTTATGGAAGGCACCCTGTGGGAGGACTGGGCCTACAAGTGGCAGTTCGACTTTGCCGACGACGGCGTTTCCACCAAAGACGCTTACATCGAATACATGCCGTGGGGACTGACCATCGGCCAGTTCAAGCAGTATTTCAGCCTCGAAGAGCTGACCAGTTCCAAGTACATCACCTTCATGGAGCGGAGTCTGCCCAATGTCTTTGCCACCGGACGCCGCATCGGTCTCGGGTGGATGCAGGGTGAGGACAGTTGGACTGTGGGGGTGAGTCTGTACGGACAGGAAGCCGGGAATGGTGACGAATTTGAGGAAGGTTACGGCTATGGCGGCCGGATTACCTTCGCGCCGCTCCACAGCGAGGGTAACGTGCTTCATGTCGGTGTTGCCGCTGCCATGGAACAGCCTGCCGAAAATGACGGCGGCATAGGCGCAGGAGAAGACATGGTTCGATTCCGGTCCCGTCCGGAAGCGCACATCGGCCCGCGGCTCGTGGACACTGGAGCCTTCGGAAATGTCGACATGATCAATAAGTACGGCGTTGAAGGCGCGTGGGTCGCCGGACCATTTTCGCTGCAGGGTGAATATGTCGACACCGAGGTCGAACGGGATAGCGGGTTCGACGACGTCGATTTCGACGGTTGGTACACGTACGCTAGCTGGTTCCTTACCGGCGAGAGCCGCCCCTACAAGATGGGTTCGTTTGGCCGGGTTAAACCGAATAAGCCCTACGGGAAAGGTGGTTTGGGCGCCTTCGAGGTCGCTGCCCGTTACAGCGAGCTGGATCTCACGGATGATGTCATCGCGGGTGGTGATCTGGAAACCATAACGTTGGGTATCAACTGGTACGTCACCAGCCATTTGCGCTTCATGGCCAACTATGTCATGGCAGAGGCTGATTACGGCGGTGGTGTTGAGGACGAGCCGGACATTTTTCAGGTTAGAGCCCAGCTCGACTGGTAGG
>JAYZWP010000042.1:0-4437 GCA_036142245.1 Pseudomonadota bacterium
TCCATGCCACGGTGTACTGATGTCTTTCGTCCCACGCCTCGCAGCGTTCGAAATAGTCCGCGAGATGGGCGAAAGACTCGGTCAGAACGCGCACCCGGGTGCTGGAAATGGGCTGTAGCTGCAGCTCGATATCGGTCACAACCCCGGTCAGACCCAGGCCGCCAATGGTGGCGGCGAACAGCCCCTGTTCTCTGTCCGGCGCGCAGGATCTTTGCGCGCCGTCGCTGCGCAGCAGGCCAAACGAGCGCACGTGACAGCCGAACGTGCCGGCACGGTGATGGTTCTTGCCGTGCACGTCATTTGCCACGGCTCCGCCGAGAGTCACGTAGCGCGTGCCGGGTGTCACCGGCAGAAACCAGCCGCGCGGAACGATTTCCTGCAGCAGGTCAGCGAGGGTCTTGCCGGCTTCGGCCCGGACGATGCCGCGATGCGCATCGAACGCCAGCGTGCGGTCCAGCGGCCGGCAGTCGAGCGCCACTCCCCTCGGATTTAGACAGCAATCGCCGTAGCTGCGGCCGTTGCCGTACGGCAACAAGGGACCTGCCGACCGGTCCGGAAGAGGTGACTCACCCCAGCGTCCCGCCATCGCCCGCTGCTGCACACGAGGATAGCGTCCCCAGGAGGTGTACTTCGTGCGCATCAAACGGCTGTTGCCACCGCCGCGACGCAGATCAAGATCGTCCAGCGGCTCAACTGATCCCGGGCCGCCCAGATCAGCGGATCATCATGCATCTCACGGCGAGCCACGACCATCCAGGCCCGGCTGATCCAATAAAGCAACCCGACACAGGGGATCCAGAGCAACGCCGGTCGACTGTAACTTCCCGCCGCCACCTCGCTGTTGATGTACAGCACCAGTACCAGCACCGCCACAAAACCACTCGCCGCGCCGAGACTTACCACGGTGTTGACATCTTCCGCGCGATATCCGCGCCCACTCAACCCCTTGCCGCCGGCCATCTCGCTGGTAAACAGTTCCGAATACCGCTTCACCAGCGCAAGGCTGAAAAACAGAAACATGGAGAACGCCAGCAGCCAGGAGGACAGTGGAATGCCGGTTGCCGCCGAGCCCGCCAGGATACGCAGCGTATAGAGGCCCGCCAGCAGCACCACATCGATCAACATCGCCTGCTTCAGACGCAGTGAATAGGAGAGTGTCGCGGCGAAATAAAGCGCCAATACCAGACCAAAACTCCACGGCAGGAACAGCCCCAACAGCAGGGCCAAAGCCACCAGTCCCCCCGCCAGGCGGATGCCGTCGGACGGCAGCAGGCGCCCCGACGCCAGGGGTCGGCGCCGCTTGCCGGGATGCTCCCGATCGACCCCGAGATCACACAGATCGTTGATGACGTACGTGCCCGAGGCGAGCAGGCTGTAGCTGAGAAATGCCACGATGCTCGCGGACAATGCGGATGCATCGAACAGAGCCTGACCGGCCAGCAAGGGAACGAAGACCAGCAGGTTCTTCAGCCACTGGTGCATCCTGAGCGCACCAAGCCAGGCCTCGAGCCCGGCGGCCTGGCGGGCGAACACCCGGCCTATCGAACTGACCTCGCCCGCCTTGCGCGTCAGCTCATCCGACGCGGTGACCACATGGGCGGTACGCGCCTGCCGCCATACCGAAAGGTCCTTTTTACAATTGCCGATATAGTCGAAACCGCGGGGACCGAAACGCCGTCGCAGCGCCTCGGCTTTGCGCCGGCCGGACAAGTTCGTGATGCCGTCACTGGCCATGATCTGATCGAACAGACCGAGATGATCAGCGACGCCCCGGGCCACGCGCTCGTCCGCGCCGGTCACCAGCAGAATGGTGCGACCCTGTGCCTTCTCGCCGTGCACGAAATCCACCACGTCGGCCGCATAAGGGGCCTTGCGCGGGTCCAGCGGCAGGGCTTCGGCAACCCGCGCCTTGAGACACGCCCTGCCGCGACTCAGCCATAAGGGGAAGCGCACCGCCAGGAGCGGATGGCGCTTCAAAAGCGCGAAGAAAGCCTCGTAGAGGGAGTCGGTGCCGACCAGGGTACCGTCGAGATCAACGCACAAAGGCACCGCATCCGCCTCCGCGGCAAGACGGGAATCAGACACGGTATTCATGGCAGGCGCGAGTCAGGCATTGATCTTGTCAGCGACCCACTGACCACCAGGGCGAACACTCCGATAGCGACGGCGTACCATAGGGTGGTCAATCGAACCGCTACGATACCAGCACTCACCACCGCCTGTGCTCCGCCTGCGAGTACCGCGGTCAGCCAGAGCACTCCCTCCGTACTGCCGACCCCTCCCGGCAACAGACTCAAGGCACCGGCCAGCGTCGCGAGTGCATAAATACCGATGACGCCTGCCAGGGAGGCCTGCATCTGCGCGGAATGGAGAAACAGCCAGAAAGCGATCCCTTCGCAACCCCAGGCGACGACACTGATGCCGATCCCGGGCAACCACCAGCGACCTGACAGACCCCGCCGCGCCACCTTCAGCAGATCGCCCAGGCGCCCTGGTCGGTCCACGAGGCGTGTCGCTCCGCGCAGCCTGTAGATGCATCTGAGCAACCACGCGATCACCGCGGTGACCGCTATCAGCAGCGGCGCGAGGAACCAGTATTCCGGATAGAAACCAAGTGCCAGAAGACTGAGCAGCGCGACCCCGCCAAGGTCGAACAGTCGCTCGGTAACGAAAGTTCCCAGGCTGTCCACACGCGACACCCCGTGCAACCGCAACGGTTCGGAGCGCAGCGCTTCCCCGACCTTGCCTGGCGTCAGAGTGAAAGCGAACCCCGCCAGGTAATACAAAGCATTCACCCGCCAGTCGATTCGGTATCCCAACCCGCAGAGCAGTCGATGCCAGCGCCAGGCCCGCAGGGCGAACCCGGCACTGGCAAGCAGCAGCATGCTGCCGTACACGGTCACCGGAACGGCGGTCAGCGTCGCCGCAACCGCACCCAACCCCCCCCACAGACCCAACACGCCGTAGCTGACCAGAGCCAGCGCCAGAACGAGCAGCAGCCCGAAACGCTGGCGCGTGCTCAGCCTGGGCGGCATCGGCCGGCGCGCTTCAACAGCCGCGGCGCGCTGGCGCGCGAAATCCATGCGCGCAGAGGGTCCGCGTCAACACGCCGCTTCCCGGCACCAGGCGGTCAAAACCCCCGCACCTCGCGAATCGACTGGTAGGCCGCAGAGATTTCCTGGGTTTTCTCCGTGGCCATCTGCTGCATCTCCTCCGGCAACCCCTTGGCAACCAGCTTGTCCGGGTGGTGCTGACTCATGAGCCGTCGATAAGCTTTCTTGATCTCCGCGTTGCTGGCCGTCTGGGCGACTCCGAGCACCTCGAACGCGGCGGCCACGGGTCGCTTCCCCGCGGTGCGCCCGGCGCCTCGATCGTCAGCCCGATGGAACCGCTCGTCAAACGTCTTCGAGGCGCGCGCCGCGTCAATCCACGGTGCGATGAGCCCCTCGTCCAGCCCCAGTTCCCGGCACAGGTGGCGCAAAACCCGCAGCTCCGCGGCGTCGACACGGCCATCGGCCAGGGCTGCTTCCACCTGTGCCTCGATGAAGAACTGCAGCAGCGTCCGGTGGCGCCGACACTCCCGCCGAAACTGCTCGAGAACCTCCCCGAGGGGAAAATCCGCCGCCTTGCCGCGGTTGAACAGCTCGATGGCGGCCCGCTTCTGCTCCGGGGACAGCTTCATATGCGCCATCAATGCTTCGGCCATACGGATCTCCTGAGCGGAGACCTGGCCATCCACTTTGGCGATATGGCCCATTACGCTGAACAGCGCGGTAAAGAAGGCTGCCTGCGTGCGCTCCTGAGCCGCCATGCCGCCGCGCAACTGGCTGGACAGCCCCGTGTCGAACGGATGCCCCAACGCGGCACCGAGCACTGCCCCCAGCGGACCGCCCAGGGCAAAACCGAACGCCCCGCCGATCACCTTTCCCCACCACGCCATACTGCTTGCTCCCTCAGGCCGAGTGCAGACGCACCGGCAGCCGCCTGCCGCCCCAGCGGTCCGGCTGCGCTTCGAACCGTCCGGCGATGGGCGTGCCGCACGCTGCGCAGTGACCGGCCGGCTTCATCCGCCACGCGGTGATCTCGTACCAATCACGTCCAATCACGCATGTGCCGCATCCCGGACAATAGGTGCTCTGCCCCGCCGCGTCGTGAACGTTACCGGTGTAGGCGTAGCGCACCCCGGCGTCCAGGGCGATCTGACGCGCCCGGGACAGGGTCGCGGCAGGTGTGGCAGGGGTGTCGCGCATCCTGTAGTCGGGATGAAAGGCGGAGAAATGCAGCGGCACATCCGGCCCCAGTTCCGCTACCACCCAGCGGGTCATGTCGCGCAGTTCGTCATCGGTATCGTTGGCACCCGGTATCAGCAGCGTGGTCAGTTCCAGCCAGACATTCGTCTGCTGTCGGATATAGATCAGCGTATCCAGCACCGGCTTC
>JAYZWP010000043.1:0-2749 GCA_036142245.1 Pseudomonadota bacterium
GAGCAACTGCTGCTGCCGTGCGGCGGCTTGCGCGGACAGTTGACCCGCATACCCACCCCCGCCCGCGGCCTGTTCGCCGAGGTCCAGGTCGATGAACTTCGCGCCGAGCGAGAGTACCTGATCCCGAGTTTCCGGACGCACATCGAACGCTTCGACCTGGGCGCCGAGCCGCTTGGCGGTCGCGATTGCCTGCAAGCCGGCAACACCGACTCCCAGAACGACCACCCTCGCCGGTTTGGCGGTTCCGGCCGCCGTCATCATCAACGGCATCAGGCCCGGGTAGCGTCCGGCGGCTTCGATCACCGCACGGTAACCGGCGATATTCGCCTGGGACGACAAGACATCCAGTGCCTGGGCGCGGGAAATACGCGGCAACAGCTCCATCGCCAGCGCATTGACGCCCGACTGCGCCAACCGCTCGAAGCATTCGGCATTGCCGAACGGGGAGAGCATTCCCACCAGCAGCGCCCCGGACTCGAACAGTTCCGTTTCCGCTCGGCTGGGCGGCGCCACCTTGAGCACCACGCTTGCCGCGAAAGCGTCCGCGGTATCGGTCAGACAGGCTCCGGCCGCTTCATATGCGGCATCGGTAAACCCCGCCGTTTCACCGGCCCCCCGCTCAACGCGGACATCCAAACCCTGAGTGATGTAGCGGGTGACGACTTCTGGCACGGCGGCGACACGCCGCTCCCCCGGCAGACGTTCCTTCGGTACGCCGATCGTCGGTTTCATGGTATGAAAAAGTTCAGTGCAGTCCCTTGCCGTAGCGCACGCAGGGAACGCTCCGGTGCATCGAACACCGGCGCTGCAGCGGTAGAGTTACTTCCCTGGCGCGGTACAAACGATTAGCATTACCGCTCGTCGCGACACCACACATCCGCTCTTTGCGGCGGCTGGTGGGTGTCGACCGCGATTATAACCAACAGGGGAACCCGATGATTCGACACATGGTTTTCATGAAGCTCAAACCCAGCGCCTCCCAGGCGGACGTGGACAAGTTGTTCGGCATGCTTGCGGGCGTAAAGGATCAGCTGGACGGATTGATGGAGGTCCATGGCGGCCCTTACTCCAGTCCGGAGGGGATCAACCGCGGTTTCACTCACGGTTTTTCCATGGATTTCAAGGATGCCGCGTCACGCGATACCTACCTGCCGCATCCGGCACACATGAAGATTGCCGAAGCGGTGGGACCGCTGCTGGACGGCTCATTCGAAGAGGCGGTCGTCGCGGTCGATTACGAGTTCTGAACGGTTTCGGCCGTGCGCTGGGTTAGCCCTTGGAGGGCTTTACCCGGCGCACGGAATACCGCTGTAAATCACGCGCCGCGGAGCGAATCAAGCCGGAGATTAGCCGGCCTCGCGCCAAGCGTCGAAACGCGGCACGGGCAGGCCAACTCAGTTGGGACCACGCCGAAGGCGTCACCCATCATCGAGACTGTTCCGCCCATCGCGCACCATGAGCAGGCGGTCGAAACCCAAGGCGACGCCAGCGCAGTGAGGCAGCCCGGGCGCATCCATGGCAGCCAGCAGCATCTCGTCGGGAACCCGTTCCGGCAGTCCCAGAACGCGGCGTTCCTGGTTGTCCTCCCTCCAGGCGCGACGCTGCAGTTTCGAGTCATTCTGTTCCGCGTATCCGTTGGCAATTTCGACGCCGTTGACGAACACTTCGAAACGCAGCGCCCACCGCGGATCGTCGTCGCGCCGACCCGCCATGGCGGTCTGTTCGGCCGGAAAATCAAACACAGTCACCACGCCGGCCGGCAACCGCGGCTCGATCAATTCAGCGAAGGCGAGATCCCGCATTTCGCGGGCCGACAGTCCGCCCGGCAGCGGTGGCTTGCCTGCCTCGGCGAAGCGGTGAGCCAACGCGGCGACGTCCAGGGCGAACGGCTCCATCTGCAACAGTTCGCCCCACAACTCGACGTAGCGATACCGGGTTTCCGCCAAGCCGGGAAGCAACACGTTGATCAGCTCCACGGTTTCCGAGGCGAGCGCCACGTAGTCCCAGTGGTTGCGATACCACTCCACCAGGGTGAACTCCGGACGGTGGCGTGGACCGGACTCGCCTGCACGAAATGCCTTGCAGATCTGGAAAATATCGCCGGCGCCGGCCGCCAGCAGCGGCTTCATCGCCAATTCCGGTGAGGGGAGCAGCCATCCCTGAACCGCGCCCTGCTCGTCAATCGCCCGCAGACAGCGGCCGAACGGATCGCTCGGCGCGTAGGGATGAATCAGCTCGGTGGTGACCTCCAGAACCCCGCGATCAGCGAAGAACCGGCGGATAGCAGCGAACACGGCGGCACGCCGTTCGAGCTGCGCGCGCAGAGACACCAGGCATTCAACAGGCGACGGGCCGGTCGGTCACTCTTTGCCTCGGGAAATATATTCCCCGGTGCGGGTGTCGATCTTCAACAGGTCGCCCTGTTCGACGAACAACGGCACCTTCACTACCGCACCGGTCTCCAGCGTCGCCGGTTTCGATCCCCCCTGGGCCGTGTCACCCTTGAGTCCCGGGTCGGTTTCCGTGACCTTCAGCAGGACATGGTTGGGCGGCGTCACCCGCAACGGCACACCATCCCACAGGGTGACGGTACAGTTGTCCTGTTCCTTTAGCCACTGGGCGGAGTCTCCCACGGCGGCGGCATCCGCCATCACCTGTTCGTAGGAGGTGTTGTCCATGAAACACCAGGCATCGCCGTCGTTGTAGAGATACTGCATTTCAGTATCGACCACGTCGGCGGCTTCGATAG
>JAYZWP010000044.1:0-3950 GCA_036142245.1 Pseudomonadota bacterium
AGCCGCTCCGCGGTGATACGGTGTCCGAACGTGGACCAGCACTCACCATGACACTGGTGCTTGCCGTCGGCGACAAGCGTCGGCGCCCGCAGGATGCCGTAGCGCTTGGCGATCTCGACATCGGCGAAGATCTCGGCGTCCCGCGCCTCGGTGTCCTCGAAGTCCTTGCGCCAACGGTCCACGTCCAATCCGACATCCTCGGCGCACTGCGCGAGCACGTCGGGGTCAGCGGCATTGATGCACTCGGTCAGATGCGCCTTCTGCGCCCGGTCGAAGTAGTCCCAGTGGGCCGCTTGCCCACCCTGCTTTTCCGCTGCCTTGCAGCCGCGCTGGCTCGGCATCGAATAAGGGTAGTCGAAGGTGCGGGTCAGCATCAGCTTGTAATCGATGCGTGGATCGTTCTCCACGTCGTGGGCATCCTTCCAGTGTTCGCCGCAGATTTCCTCGCGCGCGGCGTCCATGCTGGGAAAAAGCTTGTGCATCAGCGACGGGTCGGTGGCCAGCGGCCAGGAACGGTGGACCACCTCAATGTCAGGCTGCTCCGCAACAATCTTGCGCAGCCGTTCCGACGCGTGGAAACACCAGCAGGACATCACGTCGTGAAAGAACTCGACCTTTATCACCGTATTTCCGTTTGCCATAGCACCCCTCCTGGTATCGTTTTCAGACCCGTTAATAAATGACCTTCACCAACCCGCCACCCCGCGGACGGTCGATCAACTGTTGCTCCAGGCTGGCTTGCGTTTCTGCGCAAACGCCGCCAACCCTTCCCGCAGATCGCTGCTGTGCAATGCCTTGTCCCAGATTTTCGGCGCGGCGTCGGCCCAGGCTTGCCGCGGATTGTGCAGGGTAAATTTCATGCCGGCCTCCGCACCCGCCGTGGCCAGAGGGGCATTCTTGGCGATGCGCCCCGCCAGTTTGAGGGCGGCATCCATCAGCGCCTCGTCCGGAACAACCTGATTCAGGAACCCGATCTGCTTCATGTGCGCCGCCGGGTAGGGATCGGCGGTGAGGCTCAACTCCAGGGCGTTGCGGTATCCCACCGTTTTCCAAAGATCGAAGTAGGAAAAATTGGGCACTCCCACGGCTGCCTCCGGCATGCCGAACCGGGCCGACTCCGCCGCCACCAGTAGCGAACAGGCGTGCGCAAGGCTCAATCCCCCGCCCATGCAGAAGCCGTTTACCGCGCCCACGATCGGCTTGCGGTCCCCCCCGAGCGCCTCGAACAGCGGCAGCAAATGATCCACCGCACCGACCCAGTCACCCGTGTCATCGGTGCCAACGCGCATACCTTCCAGGTCCGCCCCGGCACAGAACGCCTTGCCCGATCCGGTCAGAATTCCGACCCAGGCGTCCTGTTCTGTGTTGAAACGGCTGAGGCCCTCGACCATCGCCTCAGCGAGGTCTTGACTCAGAGCGTTCATCTTCGCGGCGCGGTTCATGGTCATCACCGCGATGTGATCATCCCGCAATTCGTAGCGGAACAATGCTGCGTCGGTCATCTCGCTCCCCTCCCGTCCCTGTACTGACAACCGTGGAATATAGCGCGCGGTTGGCGGCGCGCAGTTGTCACGGCGCTCGAAACTGATGACGTCGCGGCCGAGCCGGCAAACCGAACAAAGCGGTCCTGGCGCGCTGCCGGTGGCCCCGGCGGCAGGGAATTTCCGGTGCTCGATGCCGCTCGCGCCACCACAGGTCGTACGCGATGCGGCTCGTTACAGATCGCTACGTTTCCCACGGAGATTTTGCCAGGCCGCGTTCACCCCGACGCTGCCGGTTCATTCGGCTCATCGATGTGCCACAGACCAGTCCTGCGGTACACCATCGTCACCACCACCGCCATCCCCAGCGGTGGCAGCAAGGCCGCCTGAACGGGACCGAACAGTTTCACCAGATACCCCATGGTCACGGAGCCGACGGGGCCGCCGGCCATGAAGCAGAGCTGATAAATGGAGAAAATCCGCGCCCTATGCGACTCGGGCGTATGCTCCTGCAGGATGGTGCGACTCATGCTCATCCCTACGCCGGCAGCGGCACCCCAGACTCCGAGCATCAATACCATTACCCCGAAAGGCACGCTGCGGGAAATCACCAGCAGCGCGAAACCGGCACCCCACAGATTGGCCAGCATGTACGCGCGACCACGACGGCGAATCCCGCCCACGCGGAGCATCAGCACCGTCATCAGGATGGTACCCGCCATGAAAGCGATATTGGTCAACCCGATCTCGCGGGCACCGCCGTGGTAGACATCCCGGATCAGTACCGGTATCAGCACGAAAAACGACCCCAGGTACAACACCGAGCCGCAGAAGCTCAACAGCAGCACCGGGGCGATGGACGACGAACGCAGCGCCAGGCGCAAACCATCCACCACCTCCTGAACCAAACTGCTGGGGGAATCGTTTGCCGGTCGCGGCGGCCGCTCCGGCAGTCTGCGGGCGAGGAATGCCCCGGCGGAAACCAGCACCCCCTGGACCAGCAGCAGCGGTGCCGGTCCGGTGACGCCGGCCAGCATGGCGATGCCGTACCCTATGATCTGCACGCCGAACTGTACCCCGGTGGTACCGGTGACGATGCGCTGCAGATTACCCCGTGCAACCACCGCCAGCATGGCGTCCCGGGTCGGGTTCACGAAAGACAGAATGCTGCCCATCACCAGGGCATAGCCGAGCAGCACCGGAAAGGAAAAACCACCCCCCCAGATCACGGCCGCCAGACACAGCGGCGGCACCATCGCGAACAGGTGCAGCCGGATGATCAGCCGCCGCGTGTCCCAGCGGTCCGCCAGGGAGCCGGCCAGCAGTGCCAGAAACAGGCCGGGCAGTTGCAGCGCGGACTGACCGACGCCCACCAGATCCGGCGGCAGGTGGAGATACACCGCCAGGAGCCACGGAAACAGCACGAGCTGCAGCCCGTGCGGAATGAACCAGGCTGCCACAACGCCAAAAAAAGCCGGCAAGGCATCCTGTGCCCTGGACGGATGGGAATCTATTCCTGCCACAATGGAAATCCGGTTGCGCATAATGTCGCCGGCCGGTTCAAGACGATGCAGACCGATCGTCGGCCACGGCGACCATTGTTGTTATCCACCATCCTAAACGGTCGGCGCCCCGCCGTTGCGTGCGAACGACCCCGAAATGACCGCCCGCCGCCTTGCGGCAGGCGGGCGGCTGATCATCACCATGAAGCTTTACCACATCACTCCGCGACCCGGACATCCCGGCTCCCACAACGCCGCCAAGGTTCGTATCCTGCTGAATGAGATCGGCGCGGCGTACGAGCTGATCGATTGCGATCCGGTGACGCAACTGCGGCCGCCCGATGCGGCGTTCCGGCGCCTGAACCCGAACGGCCTCACCCCGGTCATCGACGATGACGGGTTCACGCTCTGGGAATCGAGCGCCGTGCTCCAGTATCTGGCGGATCGCTATCAGGCGCGATCCCTCTACCCGACGGCAGCGCAGCCGCGTGCGCTGATCCAGCAGTGGCTCGCCTGGGAAACCAGTACCCTTACACCCGCCCTGATGGCCGCCTTCACGGAACTGAGCGAAACCGCCGTGATAGCACAGGCGACTCGGCTGCGCCTGGATGCCGCGACCGGCGTGATGGAGCAGCAACTCGCCCTGGCCGGTCACGGTGCCTTCGGTGATTACAGCATCGCCGACATCGCCCTGGGCTGCACGGCCGCGGCGCTGTTTCTCATCGGCTGGCCGTTACAGGGCCGCACCGCCCTGCTGAACTGGATCGGCCGCCTCGCGGCGCGCCCGGGGTGGCAGGAAGAGGTCATCCAGAACGACATCGAAACCGCCCGGCAGGCCGGCTACAACATCTGAAGCAACTGAATCATGACGACTTGCGACGACATCATCCAGGTGCGCGATCTGGTGAAACACTATCCCGGCGTGCGTGCGGTGGATGGCGTCAGCTTTTCCGTGCCGGCCGGCGTC
>JAYZWP010000045.1:0-2745 GCA_036142245.1 Pseudomonadota bacterium
GACCCGGAGTTGCCTTGCACGCCGCGAACCGTGACTCAGGACATCCGCCACCGCGCACTGTTTGTTACCCGATGCCGCCTGTCGTACCCATTCCCGCTGCCACCGTGGTGCCGCTGCGGGACAGTCCGGAAGGACTCGAAGCGCTCCTGCTGCTGCGTAACCCCCGGCTCGATTTCGTCGGCGGTGCCTGGGTATTTCCCGGCGGACGCATCGACGCGGCGGACCGGATCGCCGCACGGAATGACGCCGCTGCGGCGCGCATCGCCGCCTGCCGCGAGGCGCTGGAGGAGGCAGCCATCACGCTGTTTCCTGACAAGCTGATCAGCTTCGGTCACTGGACCACCCCCGCGAGCCACCCGAAGCGCTTCGCGACCTGGTTCTTCCTCGCGGACGCCTCGGCCAACGCCTTGATCCGTATCGACGGTGGCGAAATCGTCGCCTACCGCTGGCTGCCGGTAACCCAGGCACTCACCGCGGCCGCGGCCACCACGCTGCCGATGGTGCGCCCGACCATCGCCACGCTGCGCCAGCTTGCCGCCTACGACTCGGTGGCATCGGCGCTGGCGGCGGCTTCCCGGGCGGGCGCCGCGTTGCCGCCGTAATGGCGGAACCGCTCGATCACCCGCTGCATTTCCGCCTCATCCAGCAACGGCGGTTCTCCGAGTTGGCAGGCGGCCAGATACATCCCGGCCAGGTGCTCCACTTCGAGCGCGAGGTTCAGCGCCGCGCCGGGATCGGCCCCTACGGCCAGCACGCCGTGATGCGCGAGCAGACAGGCGTCGCGGCGTTCCAGCGCCCGCAGCGCCTGATCTGAGAGCTCCTGGGTGCCGAAAGTGGCGTAAGGCGCGCAGGGGATATCCGCCCCGCCGGCCACCGCGACCATGTAGTGAAACGGTGGAATCCGGCGGCCGTGACTCGCCAGCGCCGCGGCGTGCACCGAGTGGGTATGGACGATCCCGCCAATCTCGGGCCGGGCGCGGTACAGATCGTGGTGCATGCGCCACTCGCTGGAGGGCCGCTGTCCCCGGGGGTACCCGCCGTGGGGGTCCATCACGACGAGATCATCCGCCACCAGACCGTCCAGCGCGGCGCCGCTCGGTGTGATCAGATAACCCACCGGCAGACGCTCACTGAGGTTGCCGGAGGTGCCCCGGTTGAGTCCCCACTGCACGCTGCGCCGGGCGGCGTCGAGCAGGGAGTCGCCGGGTGCGCGCTGGGCGCCAGGGCGGTCGTTTGACAGGGTCACGTGAGACGGAACTCCCCTAGAGGCTGAACGCAAACGTGGTGTGAAGCCGCTGGCGCGAAACAGTGCTGAAGTTGGCGCCGGGGCTGCCGATAAATTGCAGACACCGCCATCATGCAACCGTCACGAAACCCGCATCCGCGTGGCGTGGCGCCGCCCGGTTCAAGGACGTGAATACCCCAAAGCCCTCTGCACCCGGACGTCTCCTGATCGCCGACGACGAATCGGCGAATCTGGAAATACTCCGCGATCTGCTGTCCATGGAAGGATACGCTACCGAATGTGTCGGTAATGGTGAAGAGGCGTTGTCCCGACTGCGTGCAACGCCGGACGGGTTCGACGCCCTGCTGCTGGACCGACGCATGCCGAAGAAAGATGGCATCAATGTCACGCGTGAACTGCGCGCCGATGAGACCTTCCGCCACCTGCCGATCATCATGCAAACCGCGGCGAGTTCGCGGGGGGATGTGCTCGCCGGCATCGAAGCGGGCGCGAGCTACTACCTGACCAAGCCCATCGACATGGATCTGCTGTCGGTGATCGTGCGCACCGCGGTCGCCGAGAGCCGCTCGCGAAAAACCCTCGCCCGGGAAGCGGAATCCCGCAACCACGGGATCGAGCTGCTGCATGAGGCGTATTTCGAACTGCGCACCCTGGAGGAGGCACACGACCTCGCGGCGCTGCTCGCCCGGGCCGCCGCTCACCCGAACCGGGTCGCCATGGGCCTGTCGGAGTTGCTGGTCAACGCGATCGAGCACGGCAACCTCGACATCGGCTACGACGAGAAGGGCCTGCTCAACCGCGACGGCCTCTGGCACCAGGAGGTGGAGCGGCGGCTGGCGTTACCGGAAAACCGGGACAAGGTGGTCGGGGTAGCAGTTCAGCGCCGCTCCGACCACCTGCAAATCACCATCCGCGACCAGGGTCGCGGCTTCGCCTGGGATCAGTATCTCGAACTGGACGCCCATCGGGCCTTCGACACTCACGGCAGAGGCATCGCGATGGCCCGCAAACTGAGCTTCCTGACCCTGGAGTACCGAACCGGTGGCTCGGAAGTCGTCGTCACCATCGCCGTCGGGCATCCAGACCCCTCCCACTGAGCCCTCCCGCTCGCGATCTCGTCCCCTGCGGGGGTATCGGCGGTTACAATTTCGCCTCTACCCTGGGCCCAGTGACGGCCCCGGGCGACACCATACGATTTCAAGGAGGCGTTTATGGACGGCTTGATGATGGATTATCCCCTGACCACTCAGGCCATTCTGCGGCGGGCGGAGGCGGTGTTCGGTCAACGGGAAATCGTGACCCGGCTGTCCGACAACACCCTGCACCGTTACACCGTCGAAACGTTCTGCGGGCGGGTACGGCAGCTCATGTCCGCCATGGCAACCCTGGGGATCCGACCCGGCGACCGCGTCGGCACCTACTGCTGGAACCACTACCGCCACCTGGAACTCTACTTCGCCATTTCGAGCATGGGCGCGGTGCTGCATACGCTCAATATT
>JAYZWP010000046.1:0-2557 GCA_036142245.1 Pseudomonadota bacterium
TCCCAATCCGGATCGGTCATGTCGGTGACCAGTACTTCGCCCGGCAGCAGCAGGTCCATACTCGCCGCGCTTTCGATGATCCGCACGGTGCCGGCGCCGATCGCCTGGCCGACGCTGCGGCCGGTGGTCAACACCTCGCCGCGCTGACCCAGGTGATACCGGCGCAGAACCTGCTCGTCGACCCGGGTCTTCACGGTTTCGGGGCGGGCCTGAAGGATGTACAGCTTGCCATCGATACCGTCGCGGCCCCACTCGATATCCATCGGCCGACCGTAGTGTTCCTCGATGATGAGCGCCTGGCGGGCCAACCCTTCGACCTCCTCGTCGCTCAGCGAGAAGCTCATCCGCTGGCGGCTATCAACGTCTTCGATGCGCGTCTTCTCGTTCGGCCGGTCCGAATAGGTCATCCGTACCAGCTTGCTGCCGCGCCGCCGACCGATGATGGCCGGACGCCCGGCGCGCAGATTGCCCTTATGGACGTAGAACTCGTCCGGATTGACAGTACCCTGAACGACGGTTTCGCCCAGACCGAAGGCAGCCGTAATGAACACCACATCCCGAAACCCGGACTCGGTATCCATGGTGAACATCACCCCGCTCGAACCCAGGTCACTGCGGACCATGCGCTGGATGCCTGCGGACAATGCCACCTCGGCATGCTCGAACCCCTGGTGAACCCGGTAGGCAATGGCCCTGTCGTTGTAAAGGGATGCAAATACGGACTTGACGGACTCGAGCACATCGGACAGACCGCGCACATTGAGGAAGGTCTCCTGCTGACCGGCGAACGATGCGTCCGGCAGATCCTCCGCGGTCGCCGACGAGCGCACCGCCACCGACACGTCACCGCCGTCACCGACGAGTTGCCGGTAGGCCGTCTCGATCTCCTGCTCCAATTGCGCCGGAAAGGCAGCGGCGGTAACCCAGGCGCGGATCTCGCTGCCTACGTTCTGCAACTGCGCTACGTTTCCCACGTCCAACTGCGCGAGCGCGTCGTGGATGCGCTGCGCGAGATCTCCGGCAGCCAGAAACTCCCGGAACGCTTCCGCGGTCGTGGCGAAACCGTTCGGCACCTCGACTCCGGCCCGTGCGAGATGACCGACCATCTCCCCGAGGGAGGCGTTCTTGTCGCCGACCAGACCAACATCGTCCATACCCAGGGTATCAAACCAGCGAACATAGGACATGAACGAATAATTCCTTAATTAACAATAAGCTGCCGACCCGGACGCGGCTCCAGGGATCGGATGAAAGGCAACAGCGCATCGGGACCGGTCAATTTTGCCAAGGCTGGACCCTGCCGGCCAGACGTAGGACCATCGGCCCGGTCGGCACATGCGCCGCTGTGCGGCATACTCCCGGCGCGGCACCGAACCCATAACCAACCGGAGCGTCCCATGGCAAGTCGTTATGACGCGGTATATCAGCACTCGATAACAGATCCGGAGGCCTTCTGGTCTCAGCAGGCGGAACGCATCCACTGGGATCGGCCGTTCGACTCGGTACTCGACCGCGGCAACCCGCCTTTCACCTCCTGGTTCAAGGGCGGGCTGACCAATCTGTGCTACAACGCCGTGGACCGTCACCTCGCGGAGCGCGGTGACCAGCCAGCGCTGGTGTGGGAGTCGACCGAAGTCGACCGTACGCAGATTTTCACCTACAGCGAACTGCATGCCGAGGTGAACCGGGTCGCCGCGATCTTCAAGCATCTCGGCATCGCCCACGGGGACCGGGTGCTGATCTACATGCCGATGATCCCCGAGGCGGTGTTCGCCATGCTGGCCTGCGCCCGCATCGGCGCCACCCATAGCGTCGTGTTCGGCGGCTTCGCCGCCGGTTCGCTGGCCAAGCGGATCGACGACGCGAAACCGCGGCTTATCGTCTCCGCCGACGCCGGCATGCGCGGCGGCCGGGTCATTCCCTACAAGCCGCTGCTCGACGCGGCGCTGGCCGAAGCCCGCGCGGCGTCGCCCCAGGTGCTGCTGGTCAACCGGGGATTGACGGAAGATCTGCCCTGGAACGACGGGCGCGATCTCGACTACGCGACGCTGGCGCAGCAGTTCGAGAACGTGCATATCCCGGTGGAGTGGGTTGATTCGGCGCATCCCTCCTACGTACTCTACACCTCCGGCACCACCGGCCTGCCGAAGGGCATTCAGCGTGATACCGGTGGACATGCGGTGGCGCTCGCCACCTCCATGGAGCTGGTTTACGGTACCCGGCCTGGCGAGACCATGCTCACCACTTCGGACATCGGCTGGGTGGTGGGTCACTCCTATATCGTCTATGGACCACTGCTGTCCGGGGTCACCACCATCCTCTACGAAGGACTGCCGATCCGCCCGGACGCCGGTATCTGGTGGCGACTGGTGGAAAAATACGGCGTCCAGACCATGTTCTCCTCCCCGACCGCCTTTCGCGTGCTGCGCAAACAGGGAGAAGCGCCGATACGGTCGGCCGATACCGCATCCCTGCGCAACCTCTTTCTGGCCGGGGAACCGCTCGACGAATCGACCCACCGTTGGGCCATCGAAACCCTCCAGACCGAAGTGATCGA
>JAYZWP010000047.1:0-7192 GCA_036142245.1 Pseudomonadota bacterium
GCCTGAAACGGCAGCGCGATAACGATGGCATCGAGCTGGCCCTTGCGCAGCCGCTCGGACAGGACGTGGGTGTAGTTCTCCTCGATGCGCAGCGTCAAACCCGGCGCCGCTTCGCGCAGCTTCGGGATCAACGCCGGCAGGAAATAGGGCGCCACCGTATAGATCAGGCCGAGGGAGAAGGTGCCGGTCAAGGGCGCATCACTCTGCTCGATCAGACCGCTGATGCGCTCCACCTCCTCCAGGATGCGTGCCGCCTGAACGACGATGCGCTCGCCGACGGGTGTCACTGTCACCTCACTGCCGGTACCCCGTTCGAACAGCAGGACACCCAACTCATCTTCCAATTTTCGTATGGCGATGCTGAGGGTTGGCTGAGTGACGTGGCAAAGCGCCGCGGCGCGGCCGAAATGGCGCTCGCGATCGACGGCCACGACATAGCGCAGGTCGTTCAGATTGAAGCGGGGCCGCTGTCCTGGATCGGCCATGGGGTTGTTTCTCTGGAGTCAAGGCAGGCGCTGCCCCGGGGAAGGCAAAATAATCGGCCAAGCGATTTCCTTGCCGACCCGGTCGGGACGCCGGGGAATAGAGCATGCATAGCTTAACGCGGGCTCGGCCGGTCGCCGCGGGACACCATGAACACACAACACAAAGCCAACACCGCCATCCGCTATCGCGTCGACATCGATGGCGAAACGCTCGTCTACGACGTCGACCCGGAAGACGGACCGCAGCACCCCCCCGCGGTCCGCGGCGAACCGTCGAGTGCGGAGTGGACCCGGCTCGACTTTCACCAGTGTCCGAACTGCCCTCTGCGCCCCACTGACGCCGCGTTCTGCCCGGCAGCCAGGGATATCGCACCGCTGTTGCCGCACTGGGGGCACCTCAGTTCCCACCAGCAGGTGCGCGCGGTGGTGACAACCGCGGAGCGCCAGGTGACTGCCGACACCTCGGCGCAGCGGGTGCTCAGCTCCTTACTCGGACTGATTCTGGCACTGAGCGACTGCCCGGTTACCGCGTTCCTGAAACCGATGGCCCGATTCCACCTGCCGTTCGCGAGCGAAGAGGAGACATTGTTCCGATCCGTCTCGGCCTACCTGTTGCGACAGTATTTTCAACGCCTGCGCGGCGCACCGGTGGACCTGGACCTGTCCGGCCTGGCGGCACGCTATCGCGCCCTGGAGGTCGTCAACCAGTCCCTGGCCGAGCGGCTGCGGGCGGCCAGTTCCCGCGACGCCACGATCAACGCCATCACGCTGCTGGATATCTTCACCAAAGTGCTGCCGGTTTCCATCGACCGGTCACTGGCTCAACTGGAACACCTGTTCGGCGACGCCTGACACCGGGCCCACCGCCGCAGCCCGGCCCGGGATCCGTCACGACCTGATGCGCGTCTCGTCCAGGCCGTCATCATCCTCATCGTCGGGCGCACTCCCGCTGGCCGCATCCTGGCGTTCTCCGGATTCGCTGTTGCGCGCACCGGCGTCGGGCGGTCGCGGTCCATCCGCGGAAAACTGCCGGGCATCCCCGACCATGGTGGCTTGAAGCTCGGGCGGTTCTTCGCCAGGCGAACCGGCTGGCGCGGCTTGAGGCATCGGGCCATCCCGCGCCATGGTGGCATTCATGCCGTCCGCGTCGGATGCGTCCGGACCGGGATCGGCGGGCGCATCGAGATCGATCCGCCCGACATCCTCGGAGTCCTGTGACGAGAATTCGTCCCGGGACAGCATCGCCGCCACCTCCCGGGCGCCCATCTTGGTCGTCGCGATCATCGCCTGGGGATTCTGTTTAGGCGCGACGACCCGCGTCGCGTCGCTGTCCTCGATATCCGGCACAACGAATTCGAAATCGTGCTCGTGGATGGTGATGATGTCCCCTGAATTGAGCTTGACCTCTCCCTCAACCCGCTCGCCATTCACTTCGGTGCCGTTGGCACTACCCTGATCGGACAACCAGAAAGAGAGGTCGCGCGCCTCGATCAGCGCGTGTCGACGGCTCACCGCCGGGTCTTCTACGACGACGTAACGGACACCCCGGCTCTGCGACGCGGCGACCCGGCCGATGACCGTCATACCGGTGCTGATATCAATCTGCGCGTCACCGGTCACCCGATCGAGATCACGCAACACCGCTATTCCCGACGGTTCGTCCACCGGTTGCGGCGTCGGCAGCGTGACATGCTCCGGTGACGCCGGACCGGGCCCCTTGCGGCGCACCGCCAGCCACGCTCCACCTGCCAGCATCACAACCAGGGAGATGCCGACAACGGCCCATACCCATACCCAGACCCACACCGGTTTAGCCGGTTCTTCCGGGGGATTCGTCAGGGCACCGGCCGCCTGATCAACGCGGCGCCCGGCTACATCCGCTTCACTGAAATCGGCGCCCGGCAGCTCCCAGTCCTCGACGATGGGCAGGTCGGGCGCCTGGATCACCCGATTCGTATCCCCGGGCGCCAGTGACAGACCGGGCTCGGGCGGTGGCTGCGCGGGGGTATCCACCGCCTCCCGAATCGCGGCAAAAGTGGGTCCGATTTCCGCCGCCGTCGGCACCCGAAAATACCGACCGTCGGTTTCCCGTGCCAGGGTCTGAATGAGATGAAAGTCGGCGTTCTCGGTAAAGGCCATCGAGAAGATACTGATGCCCGCGCGGCGCGCATCCGCGGTCAACGCCTCACGCAGCCAGCGGCTTTTCTCCCGATCCTGCTCCGGGTCTCCAGTGTCGACGATCCCGTCGGTAATGAAAATAATGGAGTGACGCGCATCTTCCCGACCGCGAAAACTCAGCTCATAAATGGCCCGTTCAATGGCCGCGGGGATATTGGTGAGCTGTCCGGAAAAGTCGATCTTGTGGATCGCCTGCTCGAAGGCGGCCCGGGTCTCCGCTTCCGTGCCGATCAGCGGCACCTCGAGTCGCGCGGTGGTATCGAACAGCAGCAGAGCGACCCGGCTGTCGTCGTCGAGCCCCCGGGCGAACGTGGCAACCGCCTCGCGCGTCAGGTAGCCGGGATCGTTCTGACGCATGCTGCCGGAGTTGTCGACGACCAGCACCAGGTCCTTTTTCATCGCCCAGACAGGCGACAGACCGGACAACAGCAGCCAGATCAGGCCGATGCCCATCAGCTCGCGCAAGAGTAATCTGAACATGCGCCGCCCCTTCGGTGCCGTCGGGAACCCGCCGCGGGTGACCTTCCCGACCGTTTCCGGAATTGTACAGAATGACTCACGCCGTCTCTTGGCGCGACCGACGCGAACCCGTAAATTGTTTCGATCGATCGCCCGCAGGGGCGTCTCAGGAGGAGTTGACCATGTTCGATAAAGAGGCTTTCGTCGCCGGCTGCCGGCAAGCGCTGAAGACCGACGACCCCCAATCAGCGGTCGAGACGCTGATGGAACAGGCGCTCACCGACCCGACCGCCGTCGCTGCCGCGCTGAATCGGGAAGACGCCCCCATGGTGGATTTTCTTTACCGCGATGAGACGCTCACCGTGGCCAACATGCGGACCGCCCCCGGCTCCGTCAGCCCGGCCCATAATCACTGCATGTGGGCGGTGATCGGCATGTACGCCGGGCAGGAGGACAACCACCTGTATCGGCGCCATGACGGCGGTATCGACGAGACGCAACTGAAATCCCTGCGCCCCGGCGACATCTTCCTGATGGACCCGACGCTGATCCACGCCATCGAGAACCCGCTGCCGGAATTGAACGGCGCAATCCACGTCTACGGCGGGGATCTGCAGGAGCGGCCCGGCCGCAGCCTCTGGGATCCCGCCACCCTTGAAGAGGTGCCCTACCAGTTCGACAAGGTGCTGGAGTTCACCAAACAGATGATGGCGCGGCGCGGCGCCGGTCAGCCTTAATACGAAACGGCGGCGGAGCCGCCAGCTCCGCCGCCGTTGTCACCGGTCGTCAGTGGCTTTTGAGGAACTCGACGCAGAGCCGGTTGAACTCGTCCTCTTTCTCGGCCTGCACCCAGTGACCGCACTCGGGATAGATCACCAGTTGCGAGTTGGGATTCGCCCGCACGATGTCGAATCCCCGCTCCACGGGACACGCCTCGTCGTTGACCCCCCAAAGCGCCAGCCAGGGCATCTTCATATCCCTGAACCCGGGTGACAGATCCGGAATCGCCAGAGTCTGGAACACCGCCGGCGGCTGGGACCGCGCCACTTCGAACCGCTCGGCGACCAGATCATCGGTGACGAACTTGTTGTCATAGGCCAGCGCCTCGCACAGACGGCGGATCTTGTCCTCCGTGATCCCTCCCGGTTCCTGGGCGATCTGAAACAACAACTTGATAGCCGGCATCTCCTTGTAACTGGCGAGATCGCCGCAGCCCGCAGGGGCCATCACCACCAGCTTGTCCATCAATGCCGGGAAGCGCTGAGCGAACATCAGGCTCATGGCGCCCCCCATGGAGTTGCCGACCAGGGTGAGCTTCTTGAAGCCCTTCTTGTCGACGAATTTTTTCAGCGAATCGACCAGGAAGGTGAGGTCGTAAACCCCATCCTCCGGCTTGCTCGACAGACCATAGCCAATCGCGTCGGTCGCGATGGCGTGATACCCGTGTGCGGCGAAGTAGTCGAGATTCTGTTTCCAGTTGGTCCAGCCGCCGCTGCCCTGACCGCCGCCATGCAAAAAAATGACCGGTTCGCCGCCGGCGCCCCGCTCGTGGTAATGCATCTGTATCCCGTCACCGATATCGAGATACTCCCCCACAACGTTGTGCTGCCACTCCATCATCCTGCTCCCTGTATTGCACTGATCGGGGTGCGCAAGGTAGCACAGGGCGCAGACTCCCGCCGGTGAAATATTCAACCCCCGCGCAGGCCGTGGTATCCGGCTTGCGCATGACCCAGATCAAGGTGCCGGCGACCGCCCTCGCCGACCATGCCCATCCGCGCGAATCGGAGGAGAGAGCCCGTGGACCGACTGGTAGAACAAATCCCCTTTGGCATTGGTGATCTGGCGAGTTGCGTTGCCGAGGACAAAGATAACGGCCGCTTTGAAAGTTCCAGCCGCATGTACGAAGACCCGCTGCTGTTCGAGCTGGAGATGAAGCACATTTTCGAGGGCACCTGGATCTATCTGGCCCATGAAAGTCAGCTCCCGAATCCGCATGATTACTACGCTGCGCGCATGGGTCGCCACCCGATTCTGGTGACCCGCAACGCCGGGGGAAGAATCAACGCCTTCCTGAACACCTGCCCCCACCGCGGCGCCAAGCTGACCGGCACCAAGCGTGGCAATAAAAAGTCCTTCATGTGCCCCTTCCATGGTTGGGTGTTCGACAGCGACGGCAGCTGTCTCGACGTGCGCGACCAGGACAGGGGCGCCTATCCGAAGTACTTTCAGGAGCAGAGTCACAATCTGCGGGCGCTGCCCAAGGTGGACAGCTACCGGGGATTCATCTTTGCCAGCATGAACCCGGATGTGGACGATTTGAAAACTCATCTGGCCGGGGCCGCGGATTTCATCGACCTGTTCGCCGACCAGTCCGAAGACGGACTCGAGGTGTTACGCGGTGAAATCAAATACACCGCCAAGGCCAACTGGAAGATGCAGCAGGAAAACATCGACGGCTACCACTTCTTCCCCACCCACTTAAGTTACCTGGGCCTGATTCAGCGTCGCGTCGACCAGGGCGGCAAGGACCAGGTTCACGCGATCGACGCCCGCGAGATGGGGAACAACGCCTCCGGTGGCAACTACGACCTGGGCAATGGCCACATGATGGACTGGGCCTGGATGCCCAACGGCGACGAGCGGCCGCTGGGGTTCCAGCGCGACAAGATCACCGAGCGTCATGGACCCGACCGCGCCCGCTGGATGATCGACCACGTCCGCAACACCTTGATCTATCCCAATCTGCTGCTGATGGACCAGTCCTCCACGACGCTGCGCATGATCCATCCGATCAGTGTCGACGAGACCCTGGTGGAGATCTACTGCGTCGCGCCCAAGAACGAACCCAAGGCGGCGCGCACCAGACGCATCCGGCAGTACGAGGATTTCCTCGGTCCCGCCGGCATGGCCAGCCCGGACGATCAGGCGCTGTTCGAGATCTGCCACCGCGGTCTGGCGGGGCAGGGTGTGGAGTGGCTGCAGGGTTACTCGCGCGGCATCGACCGAATATTGCCGGGACCGGACGATGAGGCACGCAAGCTGGCACTGAACCCGGTAGCCAGCGGTACCGATATCGAGGACGAGACCCTGATCCACGGTGCCTACCGGCAATGGGTCAAGCTGATGGCGGCGGGACTCGAATAGTCAGCAGCAGCGATGGCACCGCCGCGGCGGTGCCATCCAACCCTATTTCGGCAGTCCCATCCAGTTGGCGATGTTGTTCAGCTGGATGGCGGTGGAGCCGCCGAAGATCGGCAGCACCAGGCTGTCGCGCACGTAACGCTCGCAGGCAAATTCCTTGACGTAGCCGTAGGCCCCCATGATGGTCTGGCACTCCAGCGCCAGATCCTTGGCCGCCTCGGTGCAGACCATCTTGGCCATGGAGGTCTCGACCCCGGCACGAACACCCCGCTGAACCAGATCGCAGGCGTGATAAAGCGCCAGGCGGCTGGTGTGCAGCCGGGTCTGCATTTCCGCCAGTTTGTGGCGGATCGACTGGTACTGGCAGATCGGCTTGCCAAATTGGCGCCGCTCCTGGCTGTAGTTCCAGGCATCTTCCACGGCGGCGGCGGCCACCCCCACCGCAATGGCCGCGACCTCCAACTTTTCCACATCCAGCCCGCGCCCGGTCAGAAAGTCCCAGCCGCGGTTCCAGCCCGCCTCCCCGCCAACGATCTGGTCAGCCGGGATACGCACGTTGCTGAAGGTGACATCGTTGGTCTTGACACCGTGCACCCCCATGGTCGCGATCGATTCGATGGTAATGCCGGGGCTGTGCGGCGGGATTAACACGAAGGAGAGGTTCTTGTATCGCGGGCCGTCCCTGTCAGAGCAAACCAAAGCGTAGATGTAGTCGGCGATCTCGGCGCCACTACAGAAGCGTTTGGCGCCGTTGATCACTACCTCGCCGCCATCCCGCACCGCCGTGGTTTTGACGCTGCCCAGGTCCGCACCGATGTCCGGTTCCGTCCAGCCGTAGGCGAACAGCGTCTCCCCGGCGGCGATTCGCGGCAGTAGCTCGGTTTTCTGGACGTCACTGCCGCACTCGGCGATGTTCATGCCGGCGT
>JAYZWP010000048.1:0-5072 GCA_036142245.1 Pseudomonadota bacterium
TGGGAAATGGGAACGCCACTGCATTGAAGAGCAAAAGACGCTTAGACTTGGCTATGAAAGTCCTCACCACCAGGAATCGTTGAATGGCGACTGGGAAACTGTTCGCAATTTTTGGCTTGCTGCTAGAAATGGAAACCAAGGCGCGGCGAGCAGGGACTTGAATCAGATTCGTGATTTTTATGAACTTTCAGAGTCTGATATTTGGATTACGTTTTACCAAAGAAAGATGTATTGGTGCCACGCTCATAAAGAAGTTCACGAACTCGAAGACGGCAGCAGAATCAGAAACGTCATTGATCGCTGGAGTTGTTATGATAAGAATGGAAATCCTCTCTCCATCGAGAATATCGATGGCAGAATCACAAAAGTTCAGGGATATCGTGGCACTATTTGTGGGGTAGAGATTCCAGAATACCTGGTTAGAAAAATTAATGGTGAAGTTCAGCCTGAAATTCGGTCAACAAAAGACGCTTTAACAGCTTTAAAGCTAAGTATTGAAAACCTTATCAAAGGTCTGTGGTGGAATGACTTTGAGCTACTTGTGGATCTGATTTTTTCCCAGTCCGGCTGGCAGCGAATATCAGTGCTAGGAAAGACAGAGAAGGACATCGATCTTGATGTGTTTTCCCCTGTTACGCAAAAACGGGCGTTTGTCCAGGTAAAATCCACCACAACCGCGAATCAAATAGAAAGTTACCGCGAAATATTCAATCAATATCATCAGTATGATGAGATGTACTTTGTCTTCCACACCTTCTCAGGAGATCTTGAAGAGCTGAAGATAGACGACGCAAGGGTTGCGGTTTGGGATATTTCAAAAGTAGCTGACCTGGTTATAAAGGCAGGACTGATAGAGTGGCTTCTTGCGAAGAGAACCTAACAAGGGGGCTCCACCAGATGGCAATTCCGCTGCGCTCCATTGCCGCCGGTGAGCTTTGGCGTTAACCATCATGAATGCGCCTGTTGCAACCCGTCCGTTGACCGAGCAAGAACGTAATCTCGCGCAATGGATGCTTGAGCATGGAAGCCCCGAAGCCGCTGCATTTCAAGCCCATCCAGCCGATGCCAAAAAGCGGCGCGGCTGATGGGCGACGTTAAACCGCACTCTCGTCTATTGGCGTTCGTGCGACTTAACGGTTCGGCTGCTGTTCCCAACTTGTGTCAGGCCTGCGGAGTAAGAAACAGAATGCGAAGCCAAGTTACTGACAGGTGGTTTCAATCGATGTTGGAGCAGACGTGAGTGCGGCCGAACGACGCACTGGAGCGGCCCCGCTGCGCGGCTGTGTTACAGCCGCCCGGATGACGACGTAACGCCTGATGCGGAAAGGGTGGTCCGCGCCACCGCCCGCGTACACGCACTCAGAACTGATGGCGTGAAGCTTATCGGCTAACCCCACGCCGGGGTGCGCGACCGGGGTAGAGTCGCTAATGACGCCCACTTATATGGACAACACGAATGCCGAAACGCAACAAAGGGATCGGTAGTGAGCTGCTCGGCGGCGCTGTCGGCCTGACGTTCTTGGGTTCGATCGCCTATCGGGACGAGCTGCGGGCCGCTGGCAAGTATGTGCTCGCGATGACGCTGTTACTGCTCGTCGCAACCGTTGCTGCTTTGATTATCTTTTCCCGGAAACGGTCACGCCGCCCGGGACCGCAACTTCTGCCGACACCCCGCAAGCGCAACGACACGGCGCCCGCGCCTGTCGAGACACCGGCCCCAGGAGAGTGGTCCGTCGATTTGATCAGGGCCCTCGAATGGAAACGGTTCGAAGATCTCTGTGCGGGCTATTTTCGAGCCAAAGGTCGCAGAGCCGAACTCACCGAACTGGGAGCGGACCGGGGAACTGATGTGTTGCTTTACGGAGAGAATAATCCGACGCAGGTGCTCGGCGTCGTGCAATGCAAAGCCTGGAACGCCAAGCCGGTCGGCGTAAAGGAAATTCGCGAACTGCTGGGCGTGATGACCGATTTTTCCGCCCCGCTGGGGGTTTTCATGACCACGTCCGACTACACCCCGGCGGCCCGGGAATTCGCCCGGGGGAAACACATCAAGCTGATGACCGCGGAGCAGTTACTGACGCTCATCCTCGATCTTCCCGGCGATGTACAAAAGGCGCTGCTGCAGGATGCGACCCACGGCGATTACACTGTGCCGTCCTGTCCCAGTTGCGGTATCAAGCTGGTGCGCCGGACCGTGAAGCGCGGGGCGCGTCAGGGCCAGCAGTTTTGGGGCTGCCGCAACTATCCGCGATGCCGTTTCACGCTGTACGGACCGGCCTCGCGAGTAACTCCAGGAAACGCAGATGGTCGATAACACGAAGTTCGGTCCGACGGTGCTTGCGATCGGCCTGTTCGCGGGCCTCTCGGTTCTGGGGTACCTGCTGGCGGATGCCGCGATCCGGTTCAAGGCGTTTGAGCGCTCCGTCACCGTCAAGGGGTTATCCGAGCGCGAATACCCCGCGGATATCGTGATCTGGCCGATCCAGTTTTCCACCGCCAGTAATGATCTCGAGGCGCTGTACCGGCAGATTGATCTGGGTATCGAAAAAACGACCGCCTTTCTGGAAGGTTCCGGCATCCGCGGCGAGGAGATCTCCTACTCGTCGCCGACAATCATCGACAAATCCGCTCGCCCCTACGGCGAACGATCGGATGCGGAATTCCGCTACGCCGCGACCCAGATCGTCACGGTCTATTCGCAAGACATTGAAACGGCGCGCAATCTGATGCGCAAGACGTCCGAACTCGGCAAACAGGGTTTGGCGCTGACAGGGGACGACTACCAGTCACAGGTCGAGTACGTGTTCACGCGGCTGAATGACGTGAAACCGGAAATGATCGAGGAGTCCACCACCAAGGCCCGGGAAGTGGCGGAAAAATTCTCCGCCGATTCGCGCAGCACCCTGGGAAAGATCAAACGCGCGTCACAAGGGCAGTTCAGCATCAGCGCCCGCGACAAGAACAATCCGCACATCAAACAGGTACGGGTTGTGTCGACGGTCACCTACTACCTGTCCGATTAACTCGCCGGAATACCCCCCAACCGGACGGCGACGGGCGGCAAAGCGCGTCGCGGCTCACACCTCATCGCCGCTCGGCCGCGTGCTCTTGAAGTTGATCGGCCCTTCAGTCGCGGACCCGAACCGGAAGATGTTGGTGTCGAGGAAACGGTGGAGTTCGATGTCGATGTAGGTGGTCTGGTTGGGCACCACCATGTCGTGCACGGCGATACCGTCACCGCGGAATTCACCCGCGCGGTAGTAGGAAAAACCGTCCGTGGGCCGCGCGACGACGCGCATGCCCAGTTTGCCGTCCTTGATATCCCGCATCCGGGACGCATTGACGTAGTACACCAGCCGCCCGCTGGTGTCGTTCATCTGTTTGTCCTTGAAAAACCCCTTGGGCAGATCGTCCGGGCGGTAGCGGTTCCCGGCGAGCAGGAACAGGTCGTAATCGTCCTTGCCGATCTGGTTGCCGGCATCGTCCCGCACGCTGAATACCAGCATGGCGTAGGTGTCGTCCCCGGCCTGCTGCTGGGCGGAGAAATCCGCCAACTGACTGCGCCGGGTTGCATACTCGCCCGCCGTTTCAACGCGCAGGCAGCGCAGGAGATCCTGAACCACGATGTGGTCGCTGTCCTGCGGCTCGACGCTGCCCATGATGCCCATTTTCTTGCCGGAGTGGCTGAAGGATGCGTAGACGCCGAGCGGCACCGGCTCCGGCATGCGCACACCGCCGCTGGCCCGCAGTTCGTGGGTAACCGGCCGGTTGCGTACCACGGTCTGCGTGTCCTGAACCAGGCGGAGGTAGCGATAGGTCGCGTTGGCGCCGGCGACCCGCACCACCCCGTCCGAACCGGGCTCGACCAGATAGTTGTTGAGGAAATCGTAGAAGGCGCGGTCGATTCCCTGGCCCGTCAGGACGAACGGGAAAAATCCGTTGGCGGCGCAGGCGTAGTCGAGGTGGTGCTCGTTCACGACCCATTGGCCGTCGCTGCCGAGCTGCAGCCAGTCCAGTACCCGCTGACCCGGCTCGACCCCCGCGAACCACGCCTTGATCCGCCCCACCCGCGCCTTGCCCAGCTTGGCCAGGGTGGAACCGTGGTTCGCCGGCGCCAGCATGATCAGATGTTTCAGCGGCAGGCTGGATAACTTGTCCGCGCCGTAGAACCTGTCGACCCAGTTACGCACCACCGGCCCCCCGGTGGAATGGGTGACGCAGGAGAACTCGCCGAGGGTGTCGCCGTCGTTGTCCGGCAGATCGCGCAGGGCGCGGTCGAACGCCCGGGAGATGTCATCGAGCGTGACCGCGTCGTTGAAGCTGATGTAGCGGCCCAGATAGATGTGTTCGATGCTCAGATCGAACCCCGTTTCGGCGCAGGCCTTGGCCAGCGCCAACGGCAGTCCGGCGTAGGTGTTGGTATTGGTAACACTCCAGCCATGCACGAAAACCAGTTTCATTCTTTGTCTCCTAAGTGGTCTACAGGCGAGGCGCGGCGGCGCTATTTTGCGCTGATTTGAGCCCCTTCCTTCTTATGAATTTACTTTAGATTTTTTAAATAACTATTTGATAAGAATCTCTTATTTATTGATTCATGAATTATCACTCGAACTCTTCTATCCGGCCGCGCCGCGCCTTTGTCTGACTCTGCCGGCTCTTCTCGCGCAATCGCCGCTCCACGGCTCCCCTGCCGGGACGGGTGGCTATGCGCTGCTTGCGGTTGACCAGTGCGCGCCGAATCACCTCGGCGAGGCGCTCCAGGGCGTCCCGGCGGTTCAGCTCCTGGTCGCGGTAGCGCTGCGCCTTGATGACGATGACCCCTTCCCGGGTGAGGCGGTGATCCTTGACGGCGCGCAGCCGCAGCTTGATCCGCTCCGGCAGCGAAGAGGCGGCGATATCGAACCGCAGGTGAATGGCGCTGGCCACCTTGTTGACGTTCTGCCCGCCGGAGCCTTGCGCGCGCACCGCGGTCAGCTCGATCTCACTGAGCGGGATGGCGATGGAATCGCTGACGACGACCTGTTTATCCGTGGTCATTCGGGCTTCCTGCGTCGTGGTCCAACTGCCGGCGT
>JAYZWP010000049.1:0-10747 GCA_036142245.1 Pseudomonadota bacterium
CGGTGGTGCCGGTGGTGTAGCTGATGGCGATACGGTGGTCCGGGGTAAGCGGCGGCAGACGCGGTGCCTGCATCTGATGCTCGATGAGCGCTTCGTAGTCGACCGGCAGGTCATGTCCCTTGCCGACGCCGACAAGTGTCAACCCCTCATTGCGCAGCGCGTCCAGTTCGGTGCCCAGCAGATCGACCAGCTCCGCCTGCACGATGAGTACCCGCGCGCCACTGTCGCGGATCAGGTGCAGCATTTCCCGGGGCGCATAGCGCCAGTTGATACCGACCCGGGGCGCGCCGATCTTCATGCAGGCGAACCAGTGCTCGATCAATTCCAGGTGATCGTGGGCCAGCAGCGCCACCGGGTCACCCACTCCCACGCCGAGCTGTTGCAACGCCGCCGCGAGCTGATCGGAACGCTGATGCATCTGCCGCCAGGTGCGCCGCCGCTCGCCGTCGATGTAGGCGACCTTTTCCGGGTAGCAGGCCGCGCAGCGGGCGATGTAATCCCGCGCCAGCAGCATCACTCGTTCCCTGCGCCGATGCTTTGCGGCGCAACCACCTCGAGCCGGGTCCGGCCCGCCGCGCCGTCGCGTCCGGCACCGCCCGGCTGCCCGGACGCTCCGTCATCTCCCGCCTCGCGGGCGATGGTCTTGCCGATGGAACGTTTCTCGTAACGGGCGCGGCCACCCTCACCGCCTGAGCCGCCGGCCCCCTGCGCACCCGCCGGACCGCCGGCACTACGCAGGGTAATCCCCTCGCCGTAATTGGTGATCGGCACCCGCACGCCGGGTTGCGTCACCCAGAAGCGCAACTGAATATCGCCGCCCGCGCCACCTGTCCCACCGGCGCCACCGGGCGCGCCATCACCGCCATCGCCGGCATGGCAGCCGTCCACCGCACCGCCATCCGCACCGCGACCGCCATGCCCACCGCTGCCGCCGGCGCCACCACCGGTGTCGATGGTCAAACTTTCGAACGTGGCAATACCGAGAGTCACCACCAGATCGCGCCCGGGTCCACCGGGTGTGCCCGCCGTGCCCGGGGTGCCGGACTGGCCATCCTCGCAAGCGGGCGTCGCGCCGGCAGCATCGACGCCGTCGCGGCCCGGCTGGCCGCTCAGGCCGCGCGCGTCGATCAGCGATCCGGCATGCAACACCGCCTGCCGGGCCTGCAGGGTAACCGGCCGCTCCCCAGGGGGAATGCGTAACACCGAGTCCCGCCCCATCACCAGCCGATCGAGATGCAGCGCCGTGGTTTCAGGGTCCAGCCGGTGGACGGCTCCGGCAGGAATTTCCAACACCGTGCCTGCGGCTGCGCCGCCCGACGCCAGCGCGATGGCAAAAAGACAGATCGAGGGCTTCAGGGCAATTCTCCGACAAAAAGACAGACGCCCCGCACCCTGCCGGTGCCGATGGCGACGAGATCAGATCAGAAAGGTGAGATTATCGATCGGTTCGTCGTTGTTGAGGAGCAATACCTTTTTATAGGTGATCTCGAAACCGTCACCCCGCTCCCGCAAACGGTGGACAGAACGACCCGCGAAAAGATCCTGCCGGCCGTGGCGCAGTTCCGCCAGCAGGAAATTCGAGCGCACCTCGACGACGCCATCCGGCCCGGCATCGAAAACCACGTTCGAGATGAGCCGGCGCATCCGCGAGCGCGGCCGCTGGCTATGAGCGGCGGTACTGTTCAGCCGCGCGAGGCGATCCCGGATGCCGTTCCGGTCGTCGTAGATGATCGTTACCTGACGGTCCGGATCGCCGTCGTCATCGTTGCACGGCACCCAGTACAACGCCTCATCGGCCCAAAGACCATCCCATTCATCGAAGCGACTCTCGTCCATGAGGTCGGCTTCCAGATACAAAAAACGCTCGATGCGCTCGCGCAGATCACTCACCCTTTTTCCTCCCCTGTGGTTCAGCGGTGCACGATGTCGGAACCGGCAAAAGTCAGGCCGGCTCCTGCATCATTTTTTTCCATGCCTTGAATTGCCCCCGCTGGGTGGTCTCGTCGCCGGGCATGCCGATCAGACTGCCGTCACTGTCCACCTTCTCGCGGTGCATGCCGCGCGCCAGATAGACCCAGGGATCGATGTCGGCCTGCAGGCCGAGTTGATTGCGCTCGAACAACTCCGCATCGTCCGGTGAGCCCTGCGACGAGGGGCCGTAAAACGACTCATGCACTCTGAGCCGTGCGGAGTTGATTTCCGGCGCTACCCCCTCCCAGAGCACGGGAAACATGAGCACTTCCGTCTCGTCGACGGCGATCGGGTGGACGATGCGGATGTGGATCCCGATGAGCTGCAGATTCGGATAAACCCCGACGTGGGGGTCGCCCGCCCAGATCAACAGCTCCCGGGCACGTTCCTCGCCATACGCGGCCTTCATGTCGGCGATGTACTGGGCGCCGCCGGGTTTCTTCGCGAGGCTTTCCAGGTAGTGCTCCAGATGGCGCTTGCGTCCACCATACATATCGAGCAACACGTGGCCATTGCCGACATCCCGGGTGAGATTCCCGGAGTCGTCGGAGAAGGGGTCGCCACGATGGGTATCGCCCAGATTGCCGTCCCGCCGTGCCTGCCACATATCCATTACCGATTTGTGGGTGTAGTAGGGGTGGTAACCGTCCATCCCGACGAACTTCCAGTTCCCCCGGTAGACGGTTCGCTGTACTCCTGCCGTGACGTCGATACGCCCCACCGGCGAGGCTTCCTCGAAATAGTCGAAGTAACGTTTCGCCAGTCCGAGATGGTCCGACAGAGACTCGCCGGTCGCGCTCAAAGAGGCGAATACGAATCCGCGGTACTGCTCGACCCGCGGCGCCGGTGTCAGGCCGAAAGCGCCCCGATCGAAATCGTCGCCATAACCTTCCGGTTGCGTCACGTCGAGCAGATCGCCCTGGTTGCTGTAGACCCAGCCGTGGTACCAGCAGGTGAAGTTCTTCGCATTGCCCTGGAACTGCTCGCAGACCGCCATACCGCGGTGCCGGCAGCGGTTCATCAGCACCCGGATCCGGCCGTCGTTCCCGCGCACCATGATCACCGATTTGCGGCCCATCTTGCGGACTCGATAATCGCCGTGCTTCGGTAGTTCCGCCGCGTGGCCGATATAGAGCCATTGGCGATGAAATATCCGCTCCATTTCCAGTTCGAAGATTTCCGGACTGGTATAGACGTCGCTATGGACCCGATCGTCCTGGACCAGATCCGTGACCCGATTCAACGCTATGGCGTTGGTGGGACTGTTCATCGTTATCACCTCCATCCCCTGCCGCGGCTGCGGCCATGTGAAGTGAATAAACTTAGCATAGGGAAAGCGCGTGAAAGCGCCTTCGGCAACGGCTGTGCGACAATACGAATCGCGTCGGTGACGCGAGCGCCAGGCAACCGGGATGGAACGAAAACAATCAGCCCGCGAAAGCGGCCGCCAAAGTTCCCGGACCGGCCAGGGCGTCGCAGGAGGAGGACAATCACCTTGAGGGAAGCAAACCGGGATTCGGCAGCGTTAGTGGCGCGGAAGCAGGCCGAACCTGCCGGTATATGCGGCGCCGGAAAACATCCGGCAAACAACCGCGCTGTCCAAGTCCCTCGGTCGCCCGGGGTGGCAAGATGATTGTCACAGCCTCCCGAAACCGACCAGCCAGGTAAAGGTTGCCTGACCGTCACCCAGCCCTACCGCTGCACCGCCAACACGGCAAAAGAGGAGAAACGAGCATGCTGCAGAAGACGGACGTGAAATACGGCGCGGATGTGTTTGTCGAGATCCTGCGCAACTTCGGCGTCGAGTACATCTTTTCATCCCCGGGTTCGGAATGGCCGCCGCTTTGGGAAGCGCTCGCAAAACAGAAAGAGCTGGGTCTCGATGGACCCCAGTACTACAACTTCCGGCATGAGGACCTCGCCATCGGCGCGGCGATGGGTTACACCAAAGCCACCGGCAAACTGGCCGTCTGTCTGATCCACGCTTCGGTCGGCACACTGCACGCCGCCATGGGTATCCGCGCGGCGTATCAGGAAAAGTGTCCGATTCTGGTCTGTGCCGGCGAATCGGTCACGTTCGGCGAGGGCGACGATGCCTGGGTCGGCGCGCAGTGGGGTCGCTATCTGGCCGATTACGGTGGCCCGGCGCGCCTGGTGGAGCCGTATACCAAGTCCAGTTTCGGGCTGAACCACAAGGCGGTCATGACCGGTGCCATACACCGCGCCTGTCAGTTGGCGGCCGCCGCCCCGGCCGGCCCGGTTTTTCTGTCATTGCCTTTCGAATACCTGAAGGAAGAAGCCGTCGTACCGGCCCCGGCAGCCAATAATCTGGCGGCCCAGCCCCAGGTCGATGAAACGGCCCTGCAGGAAGCCGCGGCGCTGATCGCGGGAGCGAAGAACCCGCTCATCATCACCGAGAACATCGGGCAGGTGCCGGCATCGGTGAAAGAACTGGTCAAACTGGCGGAAATCCTCGGGGCGGGAGTCGTCGAATCGCAGCAGGCCGGGGCGGTCAGCTTTCCCCGCGATCACGACCTGCATGCCGGCTATTCTCCGAACGCCTTTCTGGCATCCGCGGATGTGGCGCTTTGCCTGGACGTCATCAGTCCATGGTACCCGCCCATGGGCGCCCACCCGGCGGGGGCCAAGGTGATCAACATCGGCGACGATCCCCTGCGTGCCCGGGTGCCTTATCACGGCATCGCCGCGGACCTGAACATCGTGGGTGATCCGCACACCGCACTGAAGAAACTGCTGCGCATGGTAACGGGCAAGATGCGCGGCAAGAAACAGGCGGCCGACAAACGAGCCAAGGCATGGGCGAAAACGAACAACGGCAGGCGCGCGCAATGGCGCAAGGTGGTGGACGCCCAAAGCAAGAGCAACCCAATTGATACCCGGTGGCTGTGCCGGGTGCTGGATGACGCCTTGCCGAGCAACGCCATACTGGTCAACGAGACGATCCTGACCAACTGGACGCTGACCGGCACCATGGAAAAACTGCGGCCCGGTCAGTTGATGAACGGTCTGAGCGGCGGCCTCGGCCTGGGTATGGGGCTGGCGCTCGGCGCCAAGGTGGCGAATCCGAATCGCCCGGTGGTCACCATCGTCGGCGACGGCACCTTCAACTACAACGCGCCGCTGCCGGCCCTGGGTTTCTGTCAGGAGTACGGTCTTCCGACCCTGACCATCGTGGTGAACAACGGCGCCTACCGCAGCATGAAGATGGGTGTCGAGATGCTCTATCCGAACGGCTCGGCCGCCAAGGTCGACACCTATTACGGCTCATCCATCGCGCCGAGCGTGGATTACGCCAAGATGGCTGAAACGGTCGATGGGTATGGGGAAACCGTAACAGAGCCCGGCGAGATCGAACCGGCCATCAAGCGCGCCCTGGCCGCCATGAAAAAAGGCAAACCGGCGATCCTCAACATCATCGTAGCGGACGAAATGCAGTTTCTGGGTCCGTTATTGGCGAATGTTTGGAAGGACCCGAACTGACGCCAGACGGGAAGCTATTGCGCCCAGAGCGCTCGGCCTCTCTGTGAAAGGCCCGGACCATCATATGTGGTCCGGGCCTTTTTTGTTGCGTCGCGTCAGGCAGCGTCCGCCTGATAGAGGTGTACGTCCCGCTGCGGGAAGGGAATGCTCACGCCCGCCTCGTCGAATTTCTTTTTCACCATTTCGGTCAGGGCGAATTTGAGCGGCCAGTAGTTCCCGGCGTCGGCCCATACCCGCACCGTGAAGTTGACGCTGCTGTCACCGAGCTCACTCACCACCACCATCGGCTCCGGATCCTGGTGAATCCGCTCGTCCGCGGCAATTACGGTGTTGAGAATCTCCCGCGCCTTGTCGATGTCGTCGCCATAACCGATGCCAAACACAAAATCGACCCGGCGGGTAGACATGGTGGAATAGTTGGTTATGTTGCCTCCCAAAATGGCGCCGTTGGGCACGATGATGATCTTGTTGTCCGGGGTGCGGAACCGGGTGGTGAAAATCTCGATCTGCTCCACCACCCCGGCGGTACCGGCGGCTTCGATGTAATCGCCGGTCTTGAAGGGCCGGAAGATCGCCAGCAGAAATCCGGCGGCGAAGTTGGACAGTGATCCCTGCAGTGCCAGACCGATGGCCAATCCCGCGGCAGCGATGACGGCGGCAAAGGACGCTGTCTCGATGCCCATGGCACCCAGGGCCGCGACGATGGCGAACACCAATACCGCGACGTAGACGATATTGCCGACGAAGCTGATCACGATCTGATCCGCCTGCCCCTTGGTCAGGGCACGTTCCGCCACACGCCGCAAAATCCGGGCGAGCCAGCGCCCGATAATGAAGATGACGATGCCGGTCAGGATTTTCATGCCGTACAGCATCACCAGGTCCATCACCTGTTGGACATCGATTTCCACTGCGTACCCCTCTGTTGCTGATTCGGCGGTCGTGACTGAGGTAACGACCACTCGACCCATTTTAGCCACAGGGTATCGCAGCGCCCGAACGACGGTGCCAGCCCGACCAGAGTAGCGCCAACCCAGCGAAGTCCCTGACGGCAACCGACCGGTCAGCCGACCAGTGAGCCGACCAGTCAGCCGAATGAAGTTTCGGCGGATCAGGTCGGAGGGTGATGTTCATCAGCACAACAGCGGGCTGGCGCAAGTTGTGTTCATTCCCGGCCCAGTTCGTCGCGTGCCAGCGCCTTCGCGGCGGCCAGATCGGTTTTGCCGCTGCCGAGTTTCGGAATCTCCGCCACCCGGACGTAGTGCTTCGGCTGCATCAGCGGCGGCAGCGCACCGGTAATCGCGGTTTTCGCGCTGTCATCATCGACGCCGCCGGCCAGCAACAGCGCGATCTGCTCACCCTTTGCGGTATCCGGTACCGCAACAGCGGCGATGTCCGCCTCTTCACCGAGCACCTCGACAATCCGGCTTTCCACGGCGCCGAGACTCACCATCTCCCCACCAACTTTCGCGAATCGGGAGTAGCGGTCGACGATGGTGAGAAAACCGTCCTCGTCGAGCCGTCCCTTGTCGCCGGACTTGTACCAGCGCACGCCGTCCTGCTCGACGATCGCCTCGGCGGTGCGCTGCGGATCATCGAGGTACCCCTTCATGATCTGGGTGCCGCCGATCAGCACCAGCCCCGCTTCGCCGACGGGCAGCTCCTGAAGGGTCTCCGGGTCGACAATGCGGATTCGGGCACCGGGCAGCGGCAGACCGACGGTGCCCGGTTTGTGACCGGTCTGCACCAGGCCGCTGTCCGAATTGACCAGGGTATCCGGCAGGTTGACGCAGGCCACCGGCGTGGTCTCGGTGGTGCCATAACCTTCAAAAATCTCCTTGCCGAACTTGTCGCGAAATCCGCTGCGCACGTCGGGACTCAGCTTTTCGGCCCCGGCGACCACCACCCGCAGCGACTCGAACATCACCGGGTGCACCTGCTTGCTGCGCAGATAGAGCCGCAGGAAGGTGGAGGTGCCGAGCAGTATGGTGACCCGGTAGCGTGCCACCAGCCGCGCCACCGCCTTGGCGTCGGTGGGGTCCGGCTGGCACACCATGGGGATACCCTCCACCAGCGGCAGGAAGGTGGTGACCGTCAGGCCGAAAGCGTGGAATACCGGCAGCGCGTTCAGGATGACATCCTCGTCGGTCGGGTTGAGCACCGAGGCGATCTGCTTGAGGTTGCCGATGATGTTGGCGTGGGTCAGCTCCACCCCCTTCGGCGTGCCTTCGCTGCCGCTGGAGAACAGGATGGCGGCGGTGTCGTCCAGCGCCACCCGCTTGCAGTAGAGCAGTTCGATAAGTCGGGTGGGCAACAACATCCCCTGAATAAACCGCGCCAGCAAAGCGCTGCGGGAAAGGGTGGCGCGGATCTCCTCCAGGGGCACCAACTCGGCGACCTCTTCCAGGGGAGCGGCGTCGAAACCGCGTTGGTCCAGCCGTTGCAGAAATTGTGTTGAGGTCAAGACGGTTCGGATACCCGCCCGGCGCGCACACTCGGCGACGGTTTCCCCCGGCGCGGTGTAGTTGAGGTTCACCACCGTCCTGCCGAGCATCAGGCTGGCGAGGTTGGCGATCACCGCACCGGAACTGGACGGCAGCAGCAATCCGACCCGCTGCTGCCCGGCGAAGCGCTTTTTCAGCCTGCCGCGAAACGCCAGCACGGCGGCCAGCAACTGGCGGTAACTGAGTTGAGCGGCTGCCTCCATCACCGCCAGCTGATTGCCCCGCGCCTTGGCGGTGCGCACAAAGCTGGCGGCGATGGGGACCTGCCGGCCCACGTAGTCGAACCAGGTGTGAATGGCTGTTTCCAAAACCGCCTGTTTCACCTCGATGGCGCTGGCGCTTTCCGGCAGTGGTGTACCAAAGCCCACGGTGATGGTACGCGCCGCGCCGTCCCGGGACGCCTCACGAAAACGGCGGCTGGCGTAGGAAAAGCGGCTGCCCCACAAACCTCGCAGGTAGAAGGGTACGATCACGGCACCGGTTTCTCCCACGGCCCGCTCGAAACCGGTGCGGAAGGTGCTGAGGTGACCGCTGTGGGTGAGGTGTCCCTCCGGAAACAGAGCCACCACCTCGCCGTTGGTCAACGCGTTGCGCATCGAGTCCAAAGCCCTCGCACTGCCCCCCCGGGTGATCGGAATGACGCCGAACAGGTCCAGAAACCAGCGCAGGTACCAGCGTTCGTAGTAGTTGCGCTCCATCACAAAGCGGATCGGGCGCGGGCAGGCGATCTGCAGCATGGCCCAATCAAGCCAACTGACGTGGTTGCCGAGCAGCAGCACGCCGCCGCGCACAGGCAGATTGTCCAGACCCATCACCTGCACCCGGTAACCGCGGGCGACAAAAAGACCGGCGACGTAACGCACGAAGGCTTGGGGAATTTTCCAGAGGGCATAGCCGAACCCGACCAGGGCGACGAACCCCAGTCCGATGAAGATGCTCGCATTGCGGATGGCGACAAAGGCCAGCGCAGCAGACGCGAACAGAAACAGCAGCATGAAGATGTTTTCGACGAAGTTGCGCCCCGCCAGGACCGTGCCGATCTCCCCGTCCCGGGCGTAGTACTGGATCAGCGAATTGAAAGGCACCACCAGCAGGCCGCCGAAGATGCCGAAGGCGGTGAACAACAGCGCCAGGGTGAGCCGGCTTTCCAGCAGTGGCAGCAGAAACAGGCTGGCGGCCATACCCATGGCGGCGAAGGGAATGAGCCCGGTCTCGATGTAGTTGCGGGACACCCGGCCCGCCATGATGGAACCAACGATGACGCCGATACCGCCCAGCGCCATCAGGCCGTTGGCGACCCGGGTATCGGTCTCACCGATCGCCTCCTTTAAATGCGCCCCGAAGTTGGCCAGCACCACCTGGTTGATGGCAAAGAAAATCGACAGGCCAATAATGCTGAGCCAGATCGCCTCGTGGCGGGTCGCCTTGGCGAGATTGTCCCGCAGGTAGCGCATCCGCACATAGGGTTGCCAGCGCAGCTTCTCCGGCCGCTGCTGCGGTGCCCGCAGCGGCAGGCGCAGGCTCAGGAGAAATTCCAGCGTGGTGCCCGCCACCAGCAGGAAACCCACCACCTGCACCGATTGCAGGATGTCACCGAGGCTGGCGTAGTTCGGGTCGAGCAGTCCTTCGAACAGCAGGGTGTAGGCCAGGGTGCCGGCGAGAATGGCGCCCAGGGAGATGGCGTTCACCGCGGCGTTGCCGGGAGCGAGCTTCTCCTTGCCGAGCAACTCCCGGATGTAGCCGAACTTGGCCGGCGAGTAAAGCGCGCTCTGCAGCGCCAGTACGAAGGTCAGCACAAAGGCGGGCCAGAAGGCGCCGAGGCCGTAACACAGGGTGATCAGACCGGTGATGGGTACCGCGGCCAGGGCGCAGTAACGAATCACCAGATGCTTGGGAAAACGATCGGAGAGCCACCCCGCCGGGGTAAAGGTGAGCACAAAGGGCAGCAGGATCATCGCCTGGATGATGGCGGTATAGACGCGCAGTTCGGTGCCGTCGTAGAACTTGAACAGCGCGTTCTGGATGATGATTTTGTGGCCCAGGTCGGTAAAGGCGTTCAGGAAGGCCACCACGAGATAGGCGAGAAAACCGCGCTGCTGCCAGATGCTGCCGGACATGTGAATGACTCCTGATCTGCTGTTCGCGCGACCCATCGTCCCGTGCGGTGGCGTCACGGGCCGCTTGATCCACCGGCGCAAAGCGTAATATTTCGATACAGCCTTGCAATAGAATTTCGAGAAGTATCAAAATACGATACTTCAGGTCGCATCGGCCTGCCCCGGCGCCCCGCTTCACCATCCCAAACTCGGCCATTGTGTCGGAAACCGACCTGCTCCTCACTACCTTGAAACGCCGCCTGCGCGCCCAGGGAATTACCTACGGCGCGGTGGCAGCCGCCCTGAGTCTGAGCGAAGCGAGCGTGAAACGGCTGTTCGCCGGCCGGCGCTTTACCCTGGAACGGCTGGAAGCGGTGTGCGAACTGACCGGCACCTCTTTGACCGGTCTGGCCCGGGAAGTCGCCGCCCGGCGGGAAGCACTGAAAACTCTGGGCGCAGAACAGGAGGCAATCCTCGCCGCGGACCTACCATTACTGCTGGTGTTTTTTCTGCTGCTGAATGACTACAGCTTCGAGATGATCGTGGCGGAGTACACCCTGTCCGACACCGACTGCTTCCGACTGCTGCGCCGCCTGGAGCAGATGGAGCTGATCGACCTGCTACCCGGCAACCGGGTGCGACTGAAGGTGTCCCGGGCGCTGGCGTGGCGCAGCG
>JAYZWP010000050.1:0-4617 GCA_036142245.1 Pseudomonadota bacterium
AGTACTACTACGTCGACACCCGACATTATCTGCCGGGTATTACCACGGAGGTGGTGATACCGACACGGGACGACTGGTTAAGCGCCATGTTCGAAAGTCCGAACGACGCCTGGATTCTGACTGGAGAATAGATTTTTCTCTTCGTTGGTACATTCAATGTGTGAACTTTGATGACGTTTTAGGTATGATCACCCATTCTCCACGGTAAAACCTCCTCAGCCGTGGTGGGGTCCGCTGCCCCCTAGCGGATGTGCGCAAAACATGTGGAGGAGAGAGAGAGGTTCGGCCGGAAGTGTGAATAATCGCTTCCGGCCTTTTCTTTGTGTGCGGTCGCCTGTTTTGGTGGCCTACCCGGACTGTGTATGACCGGTCTGTCTCAAACTGGCAGCGGCAAACAGCCGCACCGCCAACTGGCGCTAATAACGCTCTGAGCTACCCTCGGGCTTCCAGCCGGGGCGGAATGCTTCGGAGTGAATAACAAACTTCCCGGTAGGGAAAAGCGCTTTTCAGAGTTTCCCCAACACCGTACCAGTTCTGCGCAAGATGCCAGCGGCGCGGCGGCGCAAAAAAAAAACCGGTGCCGGGGATATAAACCCCGACACCGGTTGAAAACCGGCCAGTGCGTTCTGGCGTCGTTACTTCAGCTCGAGTTCCACGCGACGGTTCGTCGCCCGGTTCTCCTTGGTGTCGTTCGCGACCAGCGGCATGCTCTCGCCTTTGCCTTCCATCTGCAGACGGTCGCGGCTGACGCCCTTGCTGGCGAGATAGTCGACCACCGATGCCGCGCGACGCTCTGACAGCTTCTGGTTGTAACTCTCAGGCCCGGTGCTGTCGGTATGGCCGACGACTTTGATCCCGCGCGGTGCAGTGCTTTTCAACGTCTGCACCATGCCGTCCAGCTTGCCTTGCGCACCACTGGTCAGACGGGCGCTGTCGAACTCGAAGTTCACCATGTCGAGGTCGGTCATGACGATGGTTTGCGGGACGGGGCAGCCCTTGCCGTCGACCTTCACCCCTTTGGCGGTCCCGGGACACTTGTCCAATCCATCCACGACGCCGTCACCATCGGAGTCCTTCTCGCACCCGTTGGCATCGACTACGCGGCCGCGCGGGGTGTTGGGACAACGATCCCGGTCGTCGGAGACACCGTCGCCATCAGAGTCGATGGGGCAGCCGGTCGCATCGACCGCTACTCCGGCGCGGGTGTTCGGACACTTGTCGTCCTTGTCACGGACTCCATCGCCATCGGCATCGCCCCAGCCGTTGCAGATGACGGCACCGGCCAGGCCGCCGAGGATGGCGCCGGCGCTGATCGCCTGGGCGGCTTTGTCGCCCGCGGCGGTCCCCGCGCCACCACCGATGAGTGCGCCGGCCACGACGCAATCACGGGTGCTCATGCCACTGGTGTTGGCACAGCTTGCGGCGAAGAGCGACAGCACGGCGATGATGCCGAGCTTGAAAATGGAACTGGATTGTTGCATCGATTAATTCCCCTTCCCTAACACATAGGGCTGTTGTAGGTTAGCCGCCGATTCTACAAGGTCTCAGGGATGTAAATAACCGGCGGGGAAAAAATTGTCCATGAAAATTGTCCATGAATGGGCAAGGTCTGATCGGAGTCAATCCGGTTTATGCGATGCACACTAATAAGGTGTCAGCGCGGGTCCAATTCCACCTTGTCGCCAGATGTCCAGACCGTCAGGCCGGTCAGATCGCGGGGCCTTTCGCGCAGCCAGAAACTCAAGGGATAGGCCACCGACATGAACAGCAGGTTGACGAGTATCGCGACCCAGTAGCCGTGCACGGCGATGGCGAGTGTGGCCGGCAGAAGTCCCAGTGTATTGAGAGCCAGATAGAGATTGGCGGTCATCGCCAGAACGACCGCGCTCAGTGCGGCCCGCGGACCGACCCGGGTGGTGAAAAAACCGACCATGAACAGCCCCACCAGGCAACCGCCGAAGATAGAACTGGTGATCCAGATGAGGTCCGTCATGCTTTCTCTCGGGATTCGGGAAATAAGGACCGCTCCACCGATCATGGCCGTGCCGGCCAACGCTACGGTCCAGCGGGCCATGCGCAGATAGAAGACATCATCACGGCCCTTGACCAGGTACGGTCGCAGCAAGTCCACGACCGTGACGGTGGCTATTGAGTTGAGGCTCGAATCGATAGAAGACATGGCAGCAGCGAGTGCTCCGGCCAGAACCAGTCCGCCGAACCCGGCGGGCAGTTCCGTCAGGATGAAATAGGGGAATACCTGGTCCGCCTGCAGCGCGCTGACCGCCGGATTGGGTAGCACGCTGTAATACACATAGATACTGGTGCCCAAAAAGAAGAAGAAGATCCACAAAGGGACCGCGAGACCGCAAAACAGCGCTGTCGCCTGTCTTGCCGCTCTGGTACTTCGTGCCGCTGCGTAGCGTTGCACGTAGGTCTGGTCCGTCGCGAGCAGCGTGATCCAGGTATAGATCCCGAGCAACATCGCCGTGGCAAAGGTGCGTTCGCGCAGGTCCCAATCGAGATGGCCGAGATCAAATTTGGTCCCGGCCGCTGCCACATCCAGTATCTGGCCGAAGCCCCCCGGCAGATTCCAGACCACGATGCCGAGGCAGAGCAGTGCGCCGAACGCCAGTACCCCGGCCTGCACCACATCGGTCCAGATCACCGCATCGATCCCCCCGACCAGGGTGTAGAAACCGATCAGAAGGCCCAGACCTAATACCACCCAGACAAACGGCCAGCCGGTCAGCAGGGTGGCCGGAATGGACAGCATGAACAGAATGGTCGACAGCCTGATGAACTGGGCAAAGATGAAACTCAGGGTTCCATACAGACGTACGGCGGTCCCGAAACGGTTACCCAGGTATTCGAAGGCGGAGGTCAAGCCGCCCCGCCGGAACAGCGGAATGAACAGTACGATGGCGACCACGGTCACCACCGGCAGGAACAGGTTGCTCACCAGCTGCCGCCAGTCCGACACGTAAGCGGCGGCGGGAAACGCCAGAAAGCTGATGGAGCTGATGTTCGTGCCGAGCATGGATACGCCAACCACCCAGCCACCGAACGCGCGGTTGCCGACGAAATACTCCTCGGTATTGGTGTTTCGACGCGAAAAGTAGAGGCCGACCACGACCATGCCGACGAGGTAGGCGATGATCACCGCCCCGTCGATGGGGCGCAGCACCGGTCCGTTGATATCCGCCTCCTCAGGCTATTCGCGCCGTTCGCTCGGGATGCCGGCGACGGTGATTGTTCTGTAACAGATGGCAGCGCTCAATAGTGCCAGCGCTGCCGCAACCTGGCAGAGACTTCGAAAGCCTGCCAGGTACGCGTCCTGAACTGCTTCATTAAGCACCTGGCGACGGGCCGCAGGCAAGTTCTCCGGGGCCTGCGCCAGCGCGAGTTTCCGCTTTTCCGTCGCGAAGTGGTCGAGTGTGGAAGGTGATGCTTCCAGGCGTGACAAGGCATCCGCGAGGTGCCGATCGAAGGCCACGACCAGCACTGCTCCGAGCGCCGCGATGGCCAGCACTGACGCGATGCGCGCCACGGCGTTATTCACCCCGGAGGCGACCCCCGCGCGCCCCGGCGGCGCGGCCGCCAGCGCCAGTTCCGAGATCGGTGAGATGCACAGCGCCATGCCCGTTCCCAGGAGAAGAGTCGCTGGCGCTACCTGCATCCACCGGGTGACGCTGCTTCCCATGTGGCCCAGAAGCAAATAGGCGGCGGCGACCAGGCAGGGACCGAGCAGCAGTGGCAAGCGCGGGTTTCGAGTGACCAACCGCCCGGCGTAGCGGGACAGCAGAAAAATGGCAGCCCCCATAGGCAGCATCGTAAGCCCGGTTTCCAGAGGGGTGAAGTGCCGTACCTGAATCAGAGTGAACGGCAGGAAGAACATCAGACCGTTCAACCCGGTGTAGAGCGTCAGGGTGGCCAGGTTGATGCCGGCGAACAGCGGCTCGCGAAACAACGTCAGGGGCAGCATCGGCGCCGCCGCCAATTTTTCCACCCTGTAGAAGGCAGTGAGCAGGATAGCGCTCCCAGCGAGCTCTGCCATCACCATCGCATCGGACAAGCCCGCACGAGGCCAGCTCAGCAGCGCGGCGACCAGTGAGGCGAGACCCAACGCCGCCAGTGCCCCTCCGGCCCAGTCGGGCGGTCCGTCGATGTCCGGGTCCCGACTCTCCGGCACCGCCAGGAGCAACAGGGTCAACGTCAGTGCTGCCAGGGGCAGGTTGAGCAGGAAAATCCAGCGCCACGAATGTTCGACCAGCAGGCCGCACAGCGCCGGGGCGGCCATGCCGGTGATGGCGCCGAACGCCGCCCAGGAGCCGATAGCGACGGCCCGTTCCTGTGCCGAAAAGCAGGCAGCAATGATGGCCAGGCCGCCGGGCAGCAGCAGGGCACCGCCAATTCCCTGCAACAGCCGGCCGCCGATCAGCCCGGGCGCGTCCACCGCCACGGCGCACACCACTGAAGCCGCTGCGAAAATAGTGACGCCCCAGGCATAACAACGGCGTCTTCCGTAGCGGTCCGCGAGGCTGCCGCCGATCAGTGTGAAGGCTGCCAGCACGACAACATAGGCCTCGACGATCCATTGCATGGTGTGGGCGTCGGCTC
>JAYZWP010000051.1:0-2574 GCA_036142245.1 Pseudomonadota bacterium
GCTGGCAGCCCCGCGCCCGGCCCGGTTGCCTGACCAGCTTCCGGAGCCGTTGCAACGGTGGGCCGCCAAAGCCGAACCGATACCCTCAGCGGTTCACCGGTGTTTTCGCACTATCTCGACCCGGATACTGGCGGGCAACCGGACCGCCCTGAATGCCATTGGTGCGGCCGCCCGGGACCAGAAACTCACGGTGCATCCGATCTTTCCGCCTGTGACGGGGAACGCCCAATCCGCCGGAGAAGCCATGGGAGATACCCTGTGTGCCGGTTCCCCGGGGCTGTACCTGTGGGGCGGAGAGCCCACGGTCACCCTGCCGCCCGACCCAGGCCGCGGCGGGCGCTGCCGGCATCTCGCTCTGGCCGCCGCCGCCTCCTTGGCGGGAGGCGCTCCGGCGTGGCTGCTGGCGGCGGGAAGCGACGGTGAGGATGGTGGAAACGGCGCGGCCGGCGGCTGGGTCAGCCATGCGAGCGCCGCCCGCATCCGGGCGCTCGGCTGCTCCGCAGACGACTTTCTGCAGCGCGCCGACAGCGGCAGTCTGCTGGCGGCGCTCGGTCAGGAGATCGTCACCGGCCCGACCGACACCAACGTCATGGACATCATCCTGGGTTATCGTGGTCCGACCGGTCCGGTGTGAGCCGCCTGTGCCAGGCGCTCGTCCAGCCAGTTGATCCAGTGGCGCACGGGGCGCTCCCCGTGGCCCTGCAGGTGCACCTGACAGCCGATGTTCGCCGTCAGCCACACGTCTCCCCGGGCGGCATCGAGATGGGCGAGTTTGCGCCGTGCCAGGCCTTCCGAAATCTCCGGTTGCAGGATCGCGTAGGTCCCCGCCGCCCCGCAGCACAGGTGCGGCTCCACGACCGGGAGGACCTCGGCCCCGGCCGCTGTCAGCACTGCCTCCGTGCGACCGGAGAGACTCTGGCCGTGCTGCAACGTACAGGGCGAGTGGAACACCACCCGCGTGGCCGGCCCGCACGAAACTCCCGCCCCCTGCGGGTCGACAACCTCACTCAGGTCCCTGACCAGGGCGGAAAACCGGGCCGCCTTCGCGGCGTGGGTTGGATCATCCGCCAGCAGCCGGCCGTATTCCTTGAGCGTCACGCCGCAACCACTGGCTGTCGAGACAATGGCTTCGGCACCGTTCTCGATATCGGGCCAGCAGGCATCGATTGTACGGCGCATGTGCCGCCTTGCCGCCTCCTCCTGCGCGAGGTGAAGATCGATCGCGCCGCAGCAGCCTGACGTGGTCACCGGGACGAGACTCACCCCCTGCCGATCCAGAACCCGCGCGGCGGCGGCATCGATGGAAGCGTCCAGCGCACCCTGCACGCAACCGGGCAGCACCAGCATACGGCGGGCGTGCCGCGCAGCCGGCCACGCGCCGGCCGCACGAACGGGCGGCAGCGGACGACTCAGGCGGCGCGGCAACAGCGGTCGGAGCAACCCTCCCGCCGCCTCTGCGGCGGCGAACAACCGGCGCCGTGTAAGCACCTGCCGCCACGCCCAGCGGCGCACCCGCTCGCGCGCCGGTCGCGGCACCTGCTGGTGCGCCACCCGGCGTCCCACTTCCAGTAACTCACCGTAGCGCACACCGGCCGGGCAGGTGGTTTCACAGTTGCGGCAGGTCAGGCAGGTGTCCAGGTGGTCGCGTAGCGCTGCGCCGGGGCGCCCCTCCTCCAGGGCGCGTTTGATCAGGTAGATTCGTCCGCGCGGACCGTCCAGTTCGTTGCCGACGATTTGATAGCTCGGACAGGTGACGTTGCAAAAGCCGCAATGGACACACTTGCGGATGATCTCGTCGGCCAGGCGCCCGTCGGCGCTGTCGCGGGTTGTGGCGGGGAAGTAGGTCTGCAAAGGTGTTACCTGCAAGCTCGGGGCAGTGGGTGCTCAGAGGTCCGCATAGAGCCGCCCGGGGTTGAAGACGCCAGCCGGGTCAAGGGCGCGTTTCACATTCTCCTGTAGTCGCCACAGCGCTGCGGCAGGTCGCTGAAACACCTCGCCCTGCCGGTCTCCCCCGCGAAACAGGGTCGCGTGACCCGACTGCGCTGCCGCCGCGGCCCGCACTCGGGCCGAAGGCTCGCGGCTGCGCAGCCAGCGCTGGGCGCCGCCCCAGTCGATCAGCCAGGCTCCATCAAGCTCCGCCACCTGCGCCGCCGGGCGGTGGGAAAGCCGCCAGAGTGGCGCGTCGTCCGTAACAAAAAACGGCAGCGTCTGATCCCGCAGCCCGCTCCAGAAATCGGCGCCAGCTTCATCGGTCGGCAAGCCCAGTCGTGCCACCGCGGCCTCGACACCCGCCGCGGTTCCCGCCAGGCGCACCCGGACAACGCCGTCGAGCCAGGCCAGTCCGCTCAGCGGCAGTGGCCGGCGGCCCAGTTCCGACATCCAGGCGGGCACTTCAGCCAGCGGCAGGTTGCGGTACAGGTAGTGCTCCTTTTCCATAACAGTCACCACCCGCAGCGACAGTTGGGTGATCACCCCCAGGGTACCGAGCGCACCGGCCATGAGCCGCGCCAGATCGTATCCGGCCACATTCTTGATAACCCGTCCGCCGGACTGGATCAGCTCACCGGTGCCGTT
>JAYZWP010000052.1:0-4945 GCA_036142245.1 Pseudomonadota bacterium
GCATTGCCGAGGTAAAGCCGCGCGGTTTCCAATGCCAGGGAGGGATAGAGCCGGTCGTCGTAGACAGTGAACAGAGGTACCCGGCGCAGCACCCCGTCCGGATCCGGGACCGTGCTGAAAAAACCGCCGGAGACAGCGGCCTGCTGCAGCTCCGGTAAGTTCGCGCCGTAGCTTTCCGCTACCGGTTGCACCCGAACCCCCCGCTCACGCAACTCCTGATAAGGAATACCGTTGTCGGGTAGCTCGCCTTTCGGGTTGGTGCCCGGGGAAAGAGAGAAAAAGTACCCCATCACAACGCGCCCGCGCGCGACCGCGCGGGCGAACTGTTTGTCGCGGTCCAGCTCCTCGCGTAGCTCACGGGAGAGCGCCACGAAGGAGGAACTCTGACCGAACGGGGTCTCAAGCAACCTATCCAGCAGCTCGCGGTCCTTGCCGCTGTCCGCTTCGGCGAACACGACGTCAAAGGCGGAGACCGTTGCGCCCGCGTCGGTGAGGCGATTCACCAGCGTGGCCAGGCGGTCCCTGGGCCACGGCCAGTGTCCCTCCGCATCGAGGCTCTTCTCGTCAATATCGACGATGACGATCCGGTCGTCCGGTTGGTGCGTTGCCGACGCCCGAAGCCGGATATCGTAAGCGGCTGCCTCGAGCGTCCAGAACAGCTGCCACTGATCGAGTTGCCGGACCGCGAAGTAGATCATCGCGATCGAGATGGCGATTCCCATTGCCAAGGGAACGACGAACCGGCGTACCAGTTGGGCGCGTGGTTGTTTGAACAGACGGAACGCCATGTGTGTTGTTATCGCGGCCTGAACCCCTGATGTCAGGCCCTGGAGCCTCCCCGCGCTGCCAGCAGATCCTAGACTACCATCGCTGAGTTCGGGAACCTAGACGAAGCCGCGTCAGTTCCCGAGCAGGAAGCGCGGTAAGGCCAGAGCGCCACGCCGGATGTCGTCCGTGTAATAACGGGTCGTCACTGCCTTGGGCAGGGAGCGAAACTCGTTGAAACTGCGATGGCCCGCCAGCGTCACGCTCCACCACCCGGAGGGATAGGTGCATTGCGGAAAGCTGAGGGTGGCAACCTCGCTCCAGCCGCAAGCTCGCAGGTCCCGATGCAGTGACCGAATCAGGTCGGCATGGAAGAGCGGTGATTCACTCTGCATGGCGAGAATCCCGTCGTCGCCCAGGGCCCGACGGCACTGCGCGAGGAACGGCTGCTCGAACAGTTGTGCCGCCGGACCCACCGGGTCGGTGGAGTCGATCAGCAGCACGTCGAGCGCGGCATCAGGCACTTCCGTTACCCAGGCCGCTCCGTCGATGAACAGCAGCTGCGCGCGGGGATCCTGGCGGGCGGCCGCAAAGTCAGAGAAGTACTGGAGCGCCACCTCGGTCACGGCCGGATCGATCTCGATCTGGGTGGCCGTCTCCACGGTGTCGTGTTTCAGCACTTCGGTAAGCAGGCCGCAGTCACCGCCGCCGATGATTGCCACCTGCCGCGGCTTAGGGTGGGTGAACAACGCCGGGTGTGCCAGCATCTCGTGATAGATGAAGTGGTCCCGCTCGGTCAGCATCACCAGACCGTCGAGGGTCAACAGTTTGCCGAAGTGGGTGGTGCGGTACACCTCAATGCGTTGGAACTCCGACTGCTGGTCCGCCAGTTTCTCCGCGACCGATAGCGACAGCGCGGCGCCGGCGTCGGCCCACTCCTCCCGATACCATTCGGTGGCCATTATTCGCGCCACAGCACAACGGCGGCGAAGGCGGCACCGATGGTTTCCACCTGCATGTCGATGGCGGCGCACTGAATTTTGCGGATCTCCCAGCCGCGCTGCTCCATGCCCGCTTCCGCCATGCGGCGTACGACCGCTTCGGCGTCCTGCTGATGGCCGTGGGAGTGATACTCCATGATCAATCCCGGCTTGGTGTCGTCCTGCGGCCAGGCCGCGGCCACAGCGGCGCAGATCACCGAGCCCGGAATATCCGATTCCATCGCGGCGTAGGCAACCGGTACCAGTGCTCCCGGCGGCAGTTTCAGATCGTCGCGAGAGATCTCCCGGGTTCCCGGCGGCACGATGGATGAGACCTTGAGCAGGTTGGTATTACCGATGCCGGCGTCGAGCAGGGCGCCATCGAAGGCGTTCAGCGGTGTCAGTCCGGCGCTGCGACCGGTCACGAAGCAGTGCAGGTTGGGTGTCTCGATCAGCATCTCGGCTCCTTGCGGTGGGCGGCGGTCAGCCGGCCGGTGTGGTGGGGCGCAATTTCAACATCAGGCTGCGGTACCCCTGTTCCGCCAGCCTTGCCCGGGTGGCATCCATTTTTCGCCGACTGTCGAAAGGCCCGACCCGTACGCGATACCAGGTCTCGTCGTCGATGGTCACCGATTCGGTGGTCGCGGCGAAGTCCTCCAGCAGCAGGCCCGCGCGCAGTCGGTCGGCGTCGCCCGGGCTGCGGAACGAGCCTACCTGCAGCATATACCGGCTCTTGTCCACCGATGTCGACAGCGGCTCTTCGTCGAGCGAGGCGGGGAACTGTTCCGGCACCGCCACCTCCATTTCCGGAAGTATGGTGTAAAACTCAAAGCGGGGCGGGGGAGGCGGCGTTTTCCCCTGCCGCGTCAATTCACGCAGGTCCGGAACGGCCGACTCCGCCTGGTCCCGCAGCGTCGGCAGCAACGCCGTGAAGCCCAGTGTCAGCACCACCCCGAACAGCGTTCCGTAGCCGAAACTGCGCGCCGAAAACGGGCCGGTTGCCGGCTTTTTGCCCGCCCGGCTGCGGCGGGCCGATCCGTTCGGCTTGTAATCGCGTTGCATGTCGCTACATGGTTTCCGGAGCGGTAACGCCCAGGATCCCGAGGCCATTGGCGAGGACCTGACGCACGGCAAGGATCAGGTTGAGGCGCGCATCCCTCAACGTCCGCTGTTCCACCAGAAACTGGTGTGCGTTGTAGTAGGTGTGCAGCTGGTTGGCGAGGTCTCGCAGGTAGTAGGCGAGCTGATGCGGTTCGTGGGCGGTGGCCGCGGACTCCACCAGTTCCGGGAAACTGTCCAGCAGACGCAGCAGATCGGTTTCATGGGACTCCGTCAGGACCGACAGATCGCTGGTCGCGATGTCCGGTAACCCGATGGACTGCTCCCTGGCTTGACGCAGCACGCTGCAGATGCGCGCGTGCGCGTACTGGACGTAATAGACTGGGTTGTCGTTGGAGTGCGCCTTGGCCAGCTCCAGGTCGAAATCCATGTGCTGGTCCGATTTGTGGAGCAGGTAGAAAAAGCGCGTCGCGTCGGTTCCTACCTCCTCCCGCAGTTCCCTCAGGGTGACGAACTCCCCGCTGCGGGTCGACATCGGGACCTTGACGTCGCCGCGGTACAGGGCGGCGAACTGGACCAGCAGCACCTCCAGCTGTTGCGCCGGCTTGCCCAGGGCGGCCATCGCCGCTTTGACGCGAGGAACGTAACCGTGATGGTCGGCGCCCCAGATGTTCACCAGTTGGGTGAAACCACGGGCGTACTTGTCGTCGTGGTAGGCGATGTCGGTGGCGAAATAGGTCGGCTCGCCGTTGTCGCGAACCACCACGCGATCCTTGCCATCACCGAACTCAGTGGAGCGGAACCAGGTCGCGCCATCCCGTTCGTAGAGGTGCCCGGCCTGGCGCAACTGATCGATGACCCGCTTGGCCGCCCCGCTGGCCGTCAGGCTGCTTTCCCGGAACCAGCGGTCATAACGGCAGCCGAAGGCGGCCAGATCCTCTTCGATGTCAGCCAGAATGGTGTCACAGGCCAGGCTGCGCACGCTCTCGTAACCCTGCTCCAACAGCGTTTTCATGCGCCGGATCAGGGCGTCGATATAGGCTTCCTTGTCACCGCCCGCCGGCTCGTCCGGCGGCAGGTCGCGGAACACCGTTTCGGCGGTGTGCTGCAGTTGGCTGCCGTGGATCCGCTCGAGTTCCGCGGCGATGTCGTGAATGTAGCGGCCGCGGTAACCATTGGCGGGGAATGCCAGGGGAACTGCGCGCCGTTCGAGGTAACGCAACCAGACACTGACGGCGAGAATGTCCATCTGCCGCCCGGCGTCATTCACGTAGTACTCCCGTTCCACTGTGAATCCGGCGAAGCTCAGCAGGTTGCAAAGCGCCGACCCGTAGGCGGCGCCACGGCCGTGACCGACGTGCAGCGGCCCGGTCGGGTTGGCGGACACGAACTCCACCTGGACGCGGCTACCGCTGCCCAGGTGACTGCGGCCGAACGCGTCGCCGGCTTCCAGTACCTGACCGATCACCGCCTGCTTGCTGGAGCGCGTGACGGTGAAGTTGATGAACCCCGGTCCGGCAATCTCCACCACCTCGACGAGTGTCGAGGCAGGCAGCCGCGCGACGATCTCCTGCGCCAGCTGGCGCGGTTTCATCCCGGCCCGTTTGGCCGCCACCAGGGCGATATTGCTGCTGAAATCCCCGTGCTCGGGATTACGGGTGCGTTCGATCTGGGGCGGCAGCGCCGCCAGTTCCTCGGGTAGATGCAACTCCCCGATGGCGGCCTTCAGGCCGGCGTCGATCAGATCGCTTATCTGCTGCTTCAACTCGGTGATACGTGACAATGGGCGGGACGGCGCTGGCCGGGGGCGCGCATTCTAGCGTCCGCGTCTGGGAGGTAGAAGCCACCCGGGCGGAGGCGAACGTCATTCCCCTGCCCGATTGCTGACCCCGTGCAACACGTGGCCGGTGGCCACGTGCCGCGCGGCGGACTCCACGTGACCCTGCTGATCGTCGAAAAAAATGTCGGCACCAAAGGTGCGCAGAAACTCGCCTTTCGGCAAACCGCCGAGGAACAGCGCCTCGTCGATACGGATACCCCATGCCCGCAGGGTGCGGATGACCCGTTCGTGGGCGGGCGCCGCCCGGGCGGTGACCAGGGCGGTGCGCAACGGCGGGTCGTCCGCGGGCAGTGCCGCCTGA
>JAYZWP010000053.1:0-12008 GCA_036142245.1 Pseudomonadota bacterium
TCACGATAACGGCGCTGAAGGTGGAGACCAATCCGTTGGCGGTACCGTAGGCGCGAAACCCCTGACCGTGCAGCCAGCGGTTCAGCGCGGAGAGAACCCGATGCGCCGAACGTTTTACCGACCAGGAATCGGGTGTGGCGTAGTAATCGCTGACAAAACCGCGCACGCAGCTGCGGCTCGCGTCGCGGGCGGCTGCGGCGCCGCTGACGCCATCGGCGCTCACCGCCGTCACCCCTTTGCTGCGCAGCGCCATGCCCTGCGGCACGTGCAGGGCAAAGGCATCCTCGTTCACCGGTTTGGTACCGGCGACGGAACAGCATCCGGTCGTTACGGGGGAGGGGGTTTCAGCCGGGTCGGACATCGGCGCAGTTTAGGACGCCGTTCAGCGGGAAATCAGGTGACGTCGATCATCTGCACCGTGCCGTCCGGCAGGATCTCGGCCATCTGTCCCGACGGTTCGTCGAGAAACAGCGCGACCAGCACGAACACCACCACCGCGCAACCGGCGATGAACAGGAAGAACAGGCGCGGCTCGACGAACGACAGCACCGTGAGGAACACCACGGCGCCGACGTTTCCGTAGGCGCCGGTCATGCCGGCGATCTGACCGGTCATGCGCCGCTTGATCAGCGGCACCATGGCGAACACGGCGCCCTCACCGGCCTGGACGAAGAACGAACAGAACATGGTCGCGAGCACCGCGGCGGCAATCCACCAGGTCTGATCGACGCGGCTGAGGATGAAGTAGCCCAGGGTCAGCCCGGCCAGCAGAATCAACAGGGTGTGGCGCCTGCCGAATCGGTCCGATACCAGTCCTCCGGTAGGACGGGCCACCAGATTCATGAAAGCGTACCCGGAGGCCAGCAACCCGGCCTGGGCCTGGGAGATGGTGAAGGTGTCCGTGAAAAACAGTGGCAGCATCGAGACAACCGCCAGCTCGGAGCCGAAGGTGACGAAATAGGCGACGTTGAGGATTGCCACCTGTTTGAAGGCGTAGCGGTGGATCTCCGGCACCGGCTCGCTGAACACGCTGCGGTTGATCTGATAGATGTGCCACGCCTGGTACAGATAGATCCCGGCCAGTGTCAGGTAGATGCCGGCGGTGACGCCGCTGCCTATCAGGCTCAGATTGGCCGGGCCGAGTTTCCAGGTCAGCAGCGCCAGCGCGGCGTACATCGGCAGGTTCATCACCAGGTAGAGGAGCAGATCACCGGGGCTGGTGACTTCGAGGCCGCCGGCCCGTTTCGGCTTGAAGTAGGTACTGCCCTTTGGGGTGTTGCTGACCGACGAGTAGAAGACGAACGCATAGATGATCGCGATGGCGCCCGTGGTCCCGACCGCGTAGCGCCAGCCTTCCTCGCCGCCGTACAGCAGCGCCAGGGTGGGTAGCGACATCGCCGCTGCCGCCGAGCCGAAGTTGCCCCAGCCGCCGTAGATGCCTTCGGCCAGACCGACCTGGCGGGCGGGAAACCATTCGCCGATCATCCGGATGCCGATGACGAATCCGGCGCCGACAAACCCCAGCATGAGCCGACTCAGGGCCAGCGCCTGAAAGGAGTCGGCCATGGCGAAGAAGAAACAGATCAGACCGGAGATGCTCAGCAGCAGGCTGAACATCACGCGCGGTCCGTACTGATCGACCAGCATGCCGACAATCACGCGAGCCGGGATGGTCAGGGCGACGTTCAGAGTCAGTAGCACCGCGACCTCCTGGGCGGACAGACCCAGGGTTTCGCGGATCGAGACCATCAAAGGCGCGTGGTTGAACCAGACGACAAAGCTCAGAAAAAAAGCGAACCAGGTGAAATGGAGAATGCGGGCAGGTCCGCTGAAGCTGAGCAGGTTCAAACGTGGTTCGGACGACATCGGAAGCCTCGACGGTAACGGGTCACAACAGGGGGTGGTCAGTGTGACGACCGCCGTTGGCCGTAACATCGGGGGTTGCCGCTCGCAATTTCCGTGCCGGGGGTTGTTAAGGGCGTTGTCCCCGGGCGGGGGTGCTCGGTCCCGTTTCCTGTTGCCGGGTAGACCACGCCGGCCAACCCGGCCTGTGCGCGCTGCGCTCCGTCCTCGGGTTTGAAGTCGGGGCGGTGATCCATTGCCGGTTTGGTCGGGCGGGTCCGCCGCAGCGCCGCGAACGTTTAACCGTGTTTGGCGATAACCACCCAAACAGCGCTTTGGATTTGTCTGTGAGCGTAGGGCATATCGGTCGCTTCGAACTGTCCGGGGACCGGGGTGCCTGCGGGGCTCGCTGTCCGCCTGCGCAGGCTGTCCGCGCATCGCTTTGGTGCGCGCTCGTCATCGGTGCCCGTCTCAGGTGCGCTGGTGATATCTCTGCACCGAAGCTGTGCGAATTCCCCGGAATAAGCGCCGCGCCGGCCAGAGCGGCATCGCCGCGAACGCCAGTGTTGTCGCGGCTTCGGCGTTCAGAAGCGCCGCCGGGTTTGCTACGGCATGCATATTGCTGAGAGGTGCGTATCCGGCTGGCGAGCCTGCCCGGGAAGATCGCCGAGTTAGCTCACATAACTCCGTCAGACGCTTCCACGCGGTTCGGCCGGACATGGCAACGGCGCCAAGGCATGGGTTTTCCGACCCGTGCCGCATCCAACCTGTGTTCTTTCAACTGTGCTGTCCCTTTCGGGTGGCTGGAGTGGATGAGAGATGGATAGACAGCGCCTTGTCGTTCTCGGTAACGGAATGGTCGGGCATCAGTTTCTGGTGGCCCTGGCCGACAGTGGTCGGGCGGACGCCTTCGAGGTAACGGTATTCGGCGAGGAGCCCCGCGCCGCCTACGACCGCGTACACCTGAGTGAATTCTTCGACGGCACCAGCGCCGATGAGTTGTCGCTGGTGCAGCCGGGTTTCTATGAAGCCCACGGTTTCACGCTGCGCACGAGTGATCCGGTCGCGGCGATTGATCCGGGTGCACGTACCGTCACCAACGCGGCCGGCGAAACCTTTGGCTACGATCACCTGCTGCTCGCGACCGGCTCCTATCCGTTCGTGCCGCCCCTTCCGGGGCGCGACGGCGACCACTGTTTCGTCTACCGCACTATCGAGGACCTGGAAGCCATAACCGCCGGCGCGGCGGACAGTGAAATCGGTGTGGTGGTCGGCGGCGGGCTGCTCGGCCTGGAGGCGGCCAACGCGCTCAAGCACCTGGGTCTGCAGGCGCACGTCGTGGAGTTCGCGCCCCGGTTGATGGCCGTGCAGCTCGACGAGGGCGGTGGCGACATGCTGCGCCGCAAGGTCGAGGAACTCGGCGTCGGGGTGCACACCGGGCGCAACACGCGGGAGATCGTCCCCGGTGAGACGCGACGCTACCGGATGAACTTCGCCGATGGCGAGTGTCTGGAGACCGATCTGATCGTCTTTTCCGCCGGTATCCGCCCCCGGGACGAACTGGCCCGTCACGCGGGGCTGCAGGTGGGCGAGCGCGGCGGCATCGTCATTGACGATCAGTGCCGCACCTCGGACCCCAACATTTTTGCCATCGGCGAATGTGCCCTCTGGGGCGGGCGCATCTTCGGTCTGGTGGCGCCCGGCTATCAGATGGCCAAGGTGGCGGCGGCGCAACTGCTCGGCGAGGAGGGCGCGTTCACCGGCGCCGACATGAGCACCAAACTGAAACTGCTCGGCGTGGATGTGGCAAGCATCGGCGACGCCCACGCCGCGACCAAAGGTTCTGTCTGCTACACCTATCAGGACCAGCGCGCGCAGGTCTACAAACGTATCGTGGTGAACGCGGAGGGCGACCGCCTGCTCGGCGCGGTGCTGGTCGGAGAGGCCAAGGATTACGGCACCCTGCTGCAGTACTGCCTGAACGGCATCGAATTGCCGGACCACCCGGACGATCTCATCCTGCCGCAACGCGCCGGCGGCGGGTCACTCGGACTGGGACCGGACAAGTTGCCCGATACGGCGCAGATCTGCTCCTGTCATGACGTCAGCAAGGGCGCCATCGTCGCAGCGATCGACGATGGCTGCACCACCATCGGCGCACTGAAGAGCGGGACCTGCGCCGGCACCGGCTGCGGCGGTTGCGTACCCCTGCTGAAATCGCTGCTGGATGTGGAACTCGCGAAACGCGGGCTTGAGGTCAATACCGACATCTGCGAGCACTTCCCGCACACCCGCCAGGAGCTCTACCACCTGGTGCGGGTCGGCGGCCTGCGTACCTTTGCCGAGCTGCTCGCCAAGCACGGCCGCGGCCGCGGCTGCGACATCTGTAAGCCGGCGGTCGCCTCGATTCTTGCCACCTGCTGGAACGACTATGTGCTGGAGGCGCCGCACGCGCCGTTACAGGACACCAACGACACCTTTCTCGCCAACATGCAGAAGGACGGCACCTACTCCATCGTGCCGCGGGTGCCCGGCGGCGAGATCACGCCGGAGAAATTGATCGTGATGGGAGAGGTCGCCAAGGAGTTCGACCTCTACACCAAGATCACGGGTGCCCAGCGTATCGACCTGTTCGGTGCCCGGGTGGAGCAGTTGCCCGATATCTGGCGGCGCCTGGTGGACGCCGGGCTGGAGTCCGGACACGCCTACGCCAAGGCGCTGCGCACCGTGAAATCCTGTGTCGGCAGTACCTGGTGCCGTTACGGGGTCGACGACAGCGTCGGTTTGGCCATTGAGCTGGAGAACCGCTACACGGGGCTGCGTTCTCCCCACAAGCTCAAGTTCGCCGTTTCCGGCTGCACCCGGGAGTGCGCCGAGGCGCAGGGCAAGGATATCGGCGTCATCGCGACCGAGCATGGCTGGAATCTGTATGTGTGCGGCAACGGCGGGATGAAGCCGCGTCACGCCGATCTGTGCGCGACCGCGCTGGACAAGTCGACCCTCATCACCTACGTCGACCGTTTGCTGATGTTCTACGTGCGTACCGCCGATCGGCTGCAACGCACCTCGGTATGGCTGGAGAACCTGGAGGGCGGGCTCGATTACCTCAGAGCCGTGGTGATCGAGGACAAGCTGGGCATCGCCGCGGAACTGGAAGCGGAGATGGGCCACGTCATCAACACCTACGAATGCGAGTGGAAGAAAACGGTGGATGATCCGGAGCGTCTGAAGCGGTTCCGCCGTTTCGTCAACAGCGACGCGGCCGAAACCGGTTTGCGCTATGTGCGTGAGCGCGGCCAGCGCCGCCCGGCGCGGGAAACTGAAGGAGACAAGGCGGAGGTCGGGGCATGACCGAGACCTCCCTGGCGGCGGCCAGCGATGCTCCGGCCGAATGGGTGCCGGTGTGCGGCGCGGATGACCTGATCCCCAACGCCGGTGTCTGTGCCCTGTTGGCCGGCCGCGAGGTGGCGATCTTCTACCTGCCCGACGCACAACCGAGTCTTTACGCCATCGACAACCATGATCCGATCGGCGGAGCCAACGTGCTGTACCGCGGCATCGTCGGGGATCTGGGTGGCCGTCTGGTGGTGGCCTCGCCGCTGTACAAGCAGCACTTCGACCTCGCCTGCGGCGAATGCCTGGAAGAGCCGGAGCGGTCGGTGAGCGTCTATCCGGTGCGCCTGGCAGGCGACCAGGTAGAGGTCGGCAGCCCATGCTCCATTTCCCACACTTGAGTCTGTAAGGCGACAGCATGAGTCATTTCCTCGATCGACTGCGTTTCTTCAACAAGGTGCAGAGCCGTTTCTCCGGTGACCACGGCATCGTCACCAACGAGGACCGGCAGTGGGAGGACGGTTACCGCAACCGCTGGCGGTTCGACAAGGTGGTGCGTTCCACCCACGGTGTGAACTGCACCGGCGGCTGCTCCTGGAACATCCACGTGAAAAGCGGCCTGGTCGCCTTTGAAATGCAGGCCACCGACTATCCGCGTACCCGGCCCGATCTGCCGAACCACGAGCCACGCGGCTGCCAGCGCGGCGCGAGTTACTCCTGGTACCTCTACAGCCCGCACCGGGTGAAACATCCGATGATCCGCAGTCGGCTGCTGGGTCTGTACCGCGCCGAGCGGGATGCCGGCAAGGATCCGGTGGAGGCATGGGAAGCCATTCAGTCCGACCCGGACAAGCGTCAGCGTTACACGGCGGTGCGCGGTCTGGGCGGTTTCGTGCGGGTGGAGTGGGACGAGATCACCGAGATCATCGCCGCCGCCAACGTCTACACCATCAAGCAGCATGGACCGGATCGGGTCGCCGGATTCTCGCCCATCCCGGCGATGTCCATGATCAGCTACGCCGCCGGGACCCGGTACCTGTCCCTCATCGGCGGCGCCTGTCTGTCCTTTTACGACTGGTACTGCGATCTGCCACCCTCGTCGCCGCAGGTGTGGGGCGAACAGACCGACGTGCCGGAAGCGGCCGACTGGTACAACGCCACCTACCTGATGGTGGTGGGCGCCAACCTGCCGATGACCCGCACGCCGGATGCCCACTTCTATTCCGAGGTGCGCTACAAGGGCACCAAGGTGGTGGCGGTAGCGCCGGACTACGCCGAGTACGTCAAGTTCGCTGACCTGTGGATGCCGGTGAAGCAGGGCACCGACGCCGCGCTGTTCATGGCGCTCGGCCACGTGGTGTTGAAGGAGTTCTTCGTCGACCGGCGCGAGCCCTACTTCGAGGAGTACGGCCGCAGCTTCACCGACCTACCCATGCTGGTGCGGCTGCGCGAAACGGAACTTGGCCTGGCGCCGGACCGCTTTGTGCGCGCCAGCGATTTCGACGACGCCCTGGCGCAGCAGAACAACCCGGAGTGGAAGACCGTCGTCATCGACCAGACCAGCGGTGACGTGGTGGTGCCGAACGGCTCCATCGGCTTTCGCTGGGGCGAAGAGGGCAAGTGGAACCTGCGCAGCGAAAGCGCCGCCGGCGGTGACATCCTGCCCGCCCTGAGCGTGGCGGACGGGGGCGACACCGCTGTCGCGGAGACGGTGGATGTCGTCTTTCCCGCCTTCGATGGCGAGCAGACCAGCGTCGTCCGCAAGGTGCCGGTACGTCGTCTGGTCCTGAACGGTGAGGAAGTGGTGGTCGCCACCGTGTTCGACCTGCAGACCGCCCACTACGGGGTCGATCGCGGCTTCGGCGGCGAGATCGCCGCCGACTATAACGACACGGCTATCCCATTTACCCCGGCCTGGGCGGAGGGGGTGACCGGCGTGAAGCGGGCGGACATCATCCGCACCGGACGGGAGTTCGCCGATAACGCCGCGAAGACGCAGGGCAAGTCCATGGTGATTCTCGGCGCCGGGGTCAACCACTGGTACCACAACGATATGAACTACCGCAGCATCATGAACCTGCTGCACCTGTGCGGTTGCGTGGGCCAGAGCGGCGGTGGTTGGGCGCACTACGTGGGGCAGGAGAAGCTGCGCCCCCAGGCCGGCTGGGCGCCGATCGCTTTCGCGCTCGACTGGCACCGTCCGCCGCGCCAGATGAACGGCACCAGCTTCTTCTACTTCCACACCGATCAGTGGCGCTACGAAACCGTGGCCGCCGACGGGCTGCTCTCGCCCACCGCCAGGGGCAACTACCGCGGTCACAACCTCGCCGACTACAACGTGGTGTCGCAGCGTCTGGGCTGGCTGCCCTCGGCGCCGCACTTCAACCGCAACCCTCTCGATCTGTGCGACGAGGCGGCCGCCGTGGGCGCGACGGACGAGGCCGGGGTGGCGGCGCATGTCGCGCAGCGGCTGAAAGCCGGCGACATCGCCTTCGCCGCCGAGGACATCGACGCGCCGGAAAACCACCCCCGCAACCTGTTCGTCTGGCGCGCCAATCTGCTCGGCACCAGCGCCAAGGGGCACGAGTATTTCCTGAAGCACCTGCTCGGCGCGCAGAACGGGGTGATGCAGGACATCCTGCCGCAAGCGCGGGGCAAGGAGATCAAGTGGCACCCGGAGGCGCCGATCGCCAAGCTGGACCTGCTGGTGGATATCAACTTCCGGCTGAACTCCACCGGTGCCTATTCCGACATCATCCTGCCCACCGCCACCTGGTACGAGAAGAACGACCTCAACACCACCGATATGCACCCCTTCATCCACCCCCTCACCGCGGCGGTGGACCCGGGTTGGGAGAGCCGCAGCGACTGGCAGATCTTTCGCGGTATTGCCAGGGCGTTCGAGCCGCTGGCGGAAAAGCACCTCGGCACCCGCAAGGACCTGGTGGCCCTGCCGCTGATGCACGACAGCGCCATGGAGCTGGGTCAGGCGACCGGAGTGAAGGACTGGAAGCGGGGCGAGTGCGAGCCGATTCCCGGTAAGACGATGCCGGCGCTGAAGCTGGTGGAGCGGGACTACGGCAACACCTACAAGAAGTTCGTCGCCCTCGGTCCGCTGCTGACGAAGCTGGGCAACAACGTCAAGGGTATCGACTGGGAGACCAGCGAGGAGTACGAGGAACTCAAACTCACCAACTACACCATCAAGGAGGCCGGCCTCACCCAGGGCATGCCGTCGCTGGAGTCGGACATCGCGGTGTGCGACACCATTCTGGCGCTGGCGCCGGAGACCAACGGCGAGGTCGCTTTCCGCTCCTGGAGTAACCTCAGCAAGAAGACCGGCATCGACCACACGCATCTGTCGTCCGACCGGCGCGCGGACAAGCTCAGTTTCCGTGACCTGGTGGCGCAGCCGCGCAAGATCATCAGCGCCCCGACCTGGAGCGGTCTGGAGTCGGAGGAGGTGAGCTACAACGCCGGCTACACCAACATTCACGAGCGCATCCCGTTTCGCACCCTCACCGGCCGGGCGCAGTTCTATCAGGACCACGAGTGGATGCTCGACTTCGGCGAGGGCTTCTGCAGCTACCGTCCGGCCATCGACATGCGCGCCACCGACGGGGTCGGCGAGAAGCTGAACGGCAAGCCGCACCTGGTGCTGAACTGGATCACCCCGCACAGCAAGTGGGGCATCCACTCCAGCTACAACGACAACCTGCGCATGCTCACGTTGTTTCGCGGCGGGCCGGTGGTCTGGGTCTCCGAGACCGACGCGCAGAAGATCGGCCTGGAAGACAACGACTGGGTGGAGGCGCTGAACCACAACGGCGCCACCGTGGCCCGGGTGGTGGTGAGCCAGCGCATTCCGGAAGGCATGGCGATGATGTACCACGCCCAGGAGAAGATCGTGAATGTGCCGGGCTCCAACACCACCGGCAAGCGCGGCGGCATTCTCAACTCCGTGACCCGGGTGGTGGTGAAACCGACCCACATGATCGGCGGCTACGCCCAGCTCGCCTACGGCTTCAATTACTACGGCACCGTCGGCTCCCAGCGTGACGAGTTCGTGGTGCTGCACAAGATCGAGGACCAGGACGTCGACTGGCTGGAACGGCCGCTGACGCCGGAGCGCGAAGCGGCGCTGAACCCACCCGGCGTGCACCAGGCTCCCTACGTTCTGGCGCCCGCCTTCGAGGAGCGGCCGGAACGGGAGCCGGACGTCTGGTCGGACCTGGGGGAGAACCCGGAACTGGATGAACCGGCCGTCGCGGCGGCCGAAGCCCTGGAAAGGAGTGACGCCTGATGAAAGTTCGCGCCAACTTTGCCCTGGTGTTCAACCTGGACAAATGCATCGGGTGCCACACCTGCTCGGTCACCTGCAAGAACGTCTGGACCAACCGCAAGGGGGTCGAGTACGCCTGGTTCAACAACGTCGAATCCAAGCCCGGCATCGGTTACCCGAAACGCTGGGAAGACCAGGAGAAATGGAACGGCGGCTGGCAGAAGAAAAACGGCAAGCTGGAGCTGAAATCCGGCGGCAAGGTGCGCCGGCTGCTGAACATTTTCATGAACCCGGACCTGCCGGAGATCGACGACTACTACGAGCCTTTCACCTACGATTACGGCCATTTGCAGACCAGCCCGCTGGCGGAGGCGGCTCCCACGGCGCGGCCGCGCTCGCTGGTGGACGGCACCCGGATGGACAAGATCGAGTGGGGCCCGAACTGGGAAGACGACATGGCCGGCGAGTTCAAGAACCGCGGTCAGGACCCGAACCTCAACCAGTCCTTCAGCGACATGGAAAAGCAGGTCTACGCGGAGTTCGAGAACTCCTTCAACATGTATTTGCCGCGTATCTGCAACCACTGCGTGAACCCTTCCTGCGTGGCCTCCTGCCCCTCCGGCGCCATGTACAAGCGGGAGGAGGATGGCATCGTGCTGGTGGACCAGGACCGCTGCCGCAGCTGGCGCATGTGCGTTTCGAACTGCCCCTACAAGAAGGTGTTCTACAACTGGGAGTCCGGCAAGGCGGAGAAGTGCACCGCCTGCTACCCGCGGGTGGAGTCCGGGCTGCCGACCGTCTGTTCGGAATCGTGCGTCGGGCGCATCCGCTACAACGGCATCGTGCTCTATGACGCCGACCGCATCGAAGAGGTCGCCGCCATGGATGACGAGCAGGACCTCTACGAGGCGCAGATGAGCCTGTTCCTCGACCCCCACGACCCCGCCGTGGTGCAGCAGGCGCTGGCGGACGGCATTCCGCAAAGCTGGATCGAGGCGGCGCAGAAGTCGCCCATCTACAAGATGGCGGTGGAGTGGCGCGTCGCCTTTCCGTTGCACCCGGAGTTCCGCACCCTGCCGATGGTCTGGTACGTGCCGCCGCTCTCGCCGGTGCAGAGCCAGGTCGACCAGGGCAACCTGCCCACCCATGAGGACGGCGTCATTCCGAAGCTGGAAGCGCTGCGCATGCCGCTGAAATATCTCGCCAACCTGCTCACCGCGGGGCGGGAGGAGCCGGTGGTGCAGGCCCTCAAGCGCATGATCGCCATGCGCAGCTACATGCGGTCACTGTCCGTGGACGGGGTGCCCAACATCGCCGTGCTGGACGAGGTCGGCCTCGACGAGACCCAGGTGCAGGAGATGTACCGCTACATGGCCATCGCCAACTATGAGGACCGTTTCGTCATCCCCACCAGTCACGAGGAACTGCGCCACGAGGACTTCCACGCCTTCCAGGGTCATAACGGTTTCACCTTCGGCAACGACGGTTGCAGCGTCAGCGGCTACGAAGGTACCTCGCTGTTCCCGGAAAAGCGCAAGGCGACCGTGGATATCCTCAAGTTCGTACCCAAGGCGGAGCGCAAGACGCTCGCCCGGGGCGACCGCAAGGCCCACGATGAAACCGTTTAACCACGAAACGGTATGAATATGGCCTCGACCGCCCCGGCACAGGAGATCCTGCAGCTCTACCGGATTCTTTCGGTACTGCTGGAGTACCCCAACCGGGAACTGGTGCGCCACCGCGACGAAGTGTTCGATGCCATCCACGCGCTGCAGCTGGACAGCGAGGATCGCCAGGACTTCGACGCCTTCGAGGAGTGGGTGCGCCGCCAGAGCGAGACGGACTGGCAGGAGCACTACGTGCGCACCTTCGACCTGTCGCCGGACAACGCCCTCTACCTGACCCACCACCTGTTCGAGGAGCAGGACCGCGAACGTGGCCTCACCCTGGTGACCCTGAGCCAGTACTTCAAGGCGGAAGGGTACGAAGTTGCCCCAGGCGAACTGCCCGACTACCTGCCGCTGATACTGGAGTACGTCTCGACGCTTCAGGACGACCGCATCGCCCGCAGCTTCATCAGCCAGAGCGCCCAGGCGCTGGCCGTGGTGGCGGACAACCTCGACGCCATCGATGACCCCTACGCCGCGCTGCTGCGCATCATCCGTCGCCGCGCCGAGGCGGAACCCCCGGCGGGGCAGGGCGGCGGCACCGAACAGGCGGCCGCCTGAGGCGCGTTGTGCAAAGCCTGAACAACCTGCAAACAGCAACCGTAGGCCGGGTTAGCCTGGCACTCCCTAAACCAGAGGCCCCTGTAGGCTGGGTTAGCCCGGCATGCCCTCAATCAGAGGCACTTGTAGGGTGGGTTAGCCCGACAGGGCGTAACCCACCAACCACCCCCAACAGCCGGCACGGCACATCACGCACCTCGCCGCTTCCAGGCTATCCGGCCTCATTCCAAACGCAGGCCGCCGTACGTTGTGTTAGCCCGATATTCCCTAATCCGGCAGCACCTGTAGGGTGGGTTAGCCCGACAGGGCGTAACCCACCAACC
>JAYZWP010000054.1:0-7030 GCA_036142245.1 Pseudomonadota bacterium
ATCTGATCGACGAGTCCGAAACCATGGAACTCGACGGCGTCGACAGCGCCGATTTCAAGCCGGTGGTGGATGCCTGCACGCTGTGCGACATGTGTTTCATGACCAAGTGCCCCTACGTGCCGCCGCATGAATGGAATGTCGACTTTCCTCATCTGATGCTGCGGGCCAAGGCGGCCCGCTACAAGAAGGAAGGGACCAGCCTGCGCAACAAACTGCTGGCCAATACCGACCTGGTCGGCTCGCTGGCCGGAATTCCGGTGGTGGCGGAGGTGGTGAACAGCGTGAATCACAGCGGCATCGGGCGCGCGGCGCTGGACGCGGTGCTCGGGGTGCACAAGGAGGCCAAGGTCCCCAACTATCACGGCAGGGGGGGGCGCAAGCGGTTGAAGCAGTTGCCGGAACTGGCTCTGACGCCGAAACCCGCCGGACCGACCACCGGCAAGGTGGCCCTGTTCACCACCTGTTACGGTAACTACAACGATCCGCAGGTGGTCGAGGACATGGCGGTGGTGTTTCGCCACAACGGCATCGAGGTGACCGCAGTGGCGAAGGAGAAATGCTGCGGCATGCCCAAGCTCGAGCTGGGTGATCTGGAGGGGGTTGCCGCCGCGAAACAGGTCAACGTACCCGAGTTACTGGCGCTGATCGACCAGGGCTACGACATCGTCGCGCCGGTGCCCTCCTGTGTGCTGATGTTCAAACAGGAGCTGCCGCTGATGTTTCCCGGCGACGCTGATCTGGAACGGGTGCAGCGCGCGATTTTCGATCCGTTCGAGTATCTCTCGCTACGCCATAAGGCGGGGGAACTGAACACCGAGTTCAAGCAATCCCTGGGCAAGGTCGCGTACCACGCGGCGTGTCATCAGCGGGTGCAGAACATCGGCCCGAAGACCCGCGAGATTCTCTCTTTGGTGCCCGACACGGAAATTCTTCCCATCGAGCGCTGTTCCGGCCATGACGGTACCTACGGCGTGAAAAAGGAGTTCTATCCTTTCTCCGCAAAGATCTGCCGCCCGGTCGCCAACCAGGTCAAGAACGGCGCGGTGGATCATTACGGCAGCGACTGTCCCATGGCCGGCCGCCATGTCGAAAATCTGGTCGACGACGGACGGGAGACCGAACACCCGCTGAGTCTGCTGCGACTGGCATACGGAATTTGAGGTGACGCGATGAAACCCTTGCAACGTGCCGACCTCTGGTCTCTGGAGGAGTACGCGGAACGCCGCCCGGAGTTCCGGGAACAGGTGATGGCGCACAAGCGCAACCGGCGGCTGGCGCTCGGACCGAACATGATGCTGTTGTTCGAGGATCGGCTCACCATGCAGTACCAGGTGCAGGAGATGTTGCGCGCGGAGCGTATTTTCGAGGCCGCCGGCATCCAGGAGGAACTGGACGCCTACAACGCCCTGATCCCGGACGGGCGCAACTGGAAGGCAACCCTGCAGATCGAATATCCCGCGGTAGCAGAACGACAGACGGCGCTGCAGCGGATGATCGGCGTCGAGGATCACGTCTGGGCCTGCTTCGACGGAACCACCCGGGTGGTCGCCATCGCCGATGAGGACATGGATCGGGAGCGCGGGGACGAGAAAACCTCGGCAGTGCATTTTCTGCGCTTCGAATTCCCGGACGATGCGGTCAGCGCCGCTAAAGCGGGGGCGAAGCTGGCTATCGGCGTCGATCACGACGCCTACCGCGCGGAGGTCGACGCCGTGCCCGAACCGGTGCGCGCCGCCCTGGTGGCGGATTTCGACTGACCGCTGGTTGGTTCGCCGTGGCCGGCACCGGGTCGGGCATGTATCAGTCGAAAACCACCGTCTTGTTGCCGTAAACCAGCACCCGATGTTCCAGGTGCCAGCGCACCGCGCGGGACAGCACGATCTTCTCGATGTCACGGCCTTTTTCCACCAGATCGACCACCTGGTCGCGGTGCGACACCCGCATCACGTCCTGCTCGATGATGGGTCCGTCATCCAGGTCGTTCGTCACGTAGTGGGCGGTGGCCCCGACCAGTTTCACGCCGCGTTCGTGGGCTCTCTGATACGGATTCGCCCCCAGGAACGCCGGCAGGAAAGAGTGGTGGATGTTGATGATCCGCGCCGGGAAATGCGCAACGAAATCCGCTGACAGGATCTGCATGTACCGGGCGAGGACCACCAGATCCACCGCATGTTCCTGCAGCAGGGCGATTTGGCGCCGCTCCGCGTCGGCCTTGGTTTCGCGGGTTACCGGTATTTCCTCATAGGCGACGCCGAAAAAACCGGTGATCTCCCGGTTGTCGGGATGGTTGCTCACCACCAGCGGGATCTCGCAGTGCAGTTCCCCGGACCGATGCCGGTAGAGCAGGTCCACCAGGCAATGGTCGTACCGCGAGCAGAAGATGGCGACCCGCGGGACGGCGGCGCGGTCCTCCAGTCGCCAGCGCATGTCATAGGCGCGGGCGATGGCATCGAAAGCCGCGGCGAATTCGTCCAGTGGCATGGCAAAGGTTTCCAGGTTCCACTCCACCCGCATCAGGAACAGCCCTTCGTCGGCATCGATATGCTGGTCGGCGTGAAGGATGTTGGCGCCGTTGCGATACAGAAAATCGGCTACCGCGGCGACCAGGCCCTTGCGATCGGGACAGGTAATGAGCAGGACGGCGGAGGCAGGGGGCATGAGCAGGACCGGACAGGCGAGCGGGGAGCGCAATCTTAAAGGGCACGTCGGGGTCTGAAAATCTCCGCTTCCGGGGTACGATGGTCGTGTGCCGCAGGGAAATTCCTAAGACGCGGAGATTCCCTGGGGTTGAGTGACGAAAATTACCGGGGAGGTGGGGCGATGGGGAAACGGCTGGCGGGCAAGGTGGCCCTGATTACCGGCACCGCGGATGGACAGGGGCGGGCGGCGGCGCTGGCCTTTGCCGCCGAGGGGGCGCGTGTGGTGGGCTGCGATCTGAAGGCTGATCTGGGGGCGGAAACCGTCGACAGGGTGCAGGCTGCGGGCGGACAGATGGTCTCGATGCAGCCGGTGGACCTCTCCGACGAAGCGCAGGTGGTCGACTGGCTGGATTTCGCGGTGCGCCAGTTCGGCGATTTCGACATCCTCTACAACAACGCCTCCGCAGTGCGGGGTGGCACCATCGAGTCGCTGACCCGCGAGCAGTGGGATTTTAACCTCGCCAATGAAGTGACGCTCATCTTCCTGGCCGTAAAGCACGCCTTGCCGGTTTTCAAACGGCGCGGCGCCGGGGTGATCCTGAATACCGGCTCGATCGCCGGCATGGTGGGGGCTGCGATGCCGGGCAACATCCCTGGCAACCTGGTGCACAACGTCTCCAAGGGCGCGGTGCTGCGCATGACGGAAAATCTCGCCGTGGAACTCTCGCCGTACAACATCCGGGTGAACGCCGTGTCGCCGGGTTTGATTGATACGCCCGCCACACGCCGCCTGATCGAGATGGGGGCCGGAGAGGACTTCCTGCGCGGCAAGCTCATCCGTCGGGTCGGCACGCCCGAAGATATTGCCCGCGCGGCGGTGTTTCTCTGTTCCGATGAGGCAAGCTACATCACCGGCGTCAATCTGCCGGTGGACGGCGGCTGGAGCGCGTCCGGCGGGGCCGGGCAGCCGGATCAGGCGCTGGCCGCCCGGTACAGCGCGGCGATGACCCGAATGGCAACGGAGCAGAACTGATTCGCCGTCGACGGCGACGAGGAGGAGAACATGTTGTCGCACACGTTTTTGTCCAGGCTTTTCTCACTGCTGTTGATCTCGACCGTGCTCTCGCTACCGCACCGGGGTGTTGCGGGGGTGGTCGGTGTGGTGAAGGACGCCGAAGGCAATGCGGTGCCCCAGGCGCTGGTGGTACTGGGCCCTGACGGGATGGCGGTCGGCGATCGGCGAACCGCCGTGTTCAGTGACGAGGCGGGAGCGTTCCGGTTTCCGGAACAGGCCGGTGGCACCCGGCTGCAGGCTTTCAAACTGGGATTCACCACCTGGCAGGGGGCGGTCAGCGGCGAGCCGCTCACCATCACGCTGACCCAGGCTTCTGTCGCGGATGCGCCGGTCCCGCCGTCCGCGTGGCTTACCGGTGAACGCGCCGACATGGGGCGTGCCGATACCGTGCTGCAGTGCGCCAGTTGTCATCAGTTTCCGACTGACAAGATTCTTCGCTTCGGTGAGTCTGTCGCCTCGCTGGGAGAAGCGGACCGCAAGACCGCCTGGGACGCGATGATCACCTATATGCGGGTCAAGTTTTTCGAGATAGGTCCTGACCAGAGCCTCTACGACCCGGCACAGATGGACTACCAGCAGATCACCAGCCCGGACTCGGGGCTGTTCGACGCCCACGATCAGGCGGTCATATCAGACTATCTGGCGCGGGAGTTCGACCCGCAGCGGCGCGCGCAGATTGCCGACTATCGGTACGGCGCGCCGTTGGGGGTCACATCGCGGACGGTGATCGAGGAGATCCAGCTGCCGCAGGATTCTTTTGTGCGGGAAATCGGCCTGTCCCATCGGTCGCGCTATCTGTGGGGGGCGGACCTGCAGAAAAACCGGCTGCTCCGCGTCGATCCGGAAACCGGCGAGCAGAAGGCATATCCGGTGCCGTTCGACGGACCGACCGGCCCGCACACCATCGTCGATGATGCCGACGGCTACCTCTGGGTCACCATGATCGAGAATGGCGTGCTGGCGCGTTTCGACCCCGCGACCGAGGAGTGGAAACTGTTTGATGCGTTCCCGTCACATGAGATGGCGCACGACATCGCGCCGAACAAGAACTTTCAGGTCGCCTATGACCCGCAGGGCAGAGTCTGGCTGTCGCTGATCGCCACCAATCAACTCGCCTGGCTCGATCCCGACAACGGAGAAACGGCGACCTTTCCGCTACCCATCGACGAGGGTGAGCCCCCCATTCACCGCTCGGTCTATGGTCTGGTGATGACCTCGGATGGCGGGCGGGTCTGGTTCTCGCAACTCTCCGGCGGGGTCGGCGCCGTGAACACGGCCACCGGGGAACTGGAGGTGTTTATCGACTTTCCCCAGGGCGCGGGGCCGCGGCGCATCGCCATCGATGACCAGGACGTCATCTACGTGCCGCTGTTCGGTAGTGGTGAGCTGTTCATCTACGACAGTCGCGCGGACCGGGAGATCGCCCGGGTACCGATGCCGGATATCAACTCCGCGGTCTACAGCGCCGTATGGGACCCCTGGCGGCGGGTGGTCTGGCTCGGCACCAGCAACGCCGACGTCATCTACAAGTTCGTCCCCGAGACACGACAGTTCGAGGTGTTCCCGTTGCCGTCCCCGATGGCCTATCTGCGCATGAGCACCTTTGACCGGCATACCGGAAATCTCTGGACGGCCTACTCCAACATTCCGACCGGCGCCGGGCCGAGCCGGTTCGTGATGCTCGATCCGGGTGACGGAGTGCGGCCGCTGCGGGTGGCTCAGGAAACGGCACCACACTAGCGTTTTATTGGCGGGCGGGCACAGGTGACCATCCAGACCGAACTGACCACGGATCGCGCCGATCCGCAGCGCCGGCGGGCGGTTGCCGCCGCGCTGCGCAGCGTGCTTCCCGACGATGCACTGGTGAGTGCGCCGGACGCGCTGGCAACCTTCGAGTGCGACGGCTTGACTGCCTACCGGGAGATCCCGCTGCTGGTGGTGCTGCCAGCGGACGTTGGACAGGTCCGGGCCGCGATGCGCTGCTGTCGGGAACTCGGTGTGCCGGTGATCCCGCGCGGTGCGGGCCCAGGGCTTTCCGGGGGCGCCCTGCCGCGCCGGGACGGAGTGCTGCTGTCGCTGACGCGGATGAACCGCATACTGGAGATCGATCCGGAAAACCGGATCGCCCGGGTTGAGCCCGGGGTGCGCAATCTGGCGATCTCGGAGGCGGTTGCACCCTACGGGCTGTTCTTCGCGCCGGATCCGTCGTCGCAGTTCGCCTCCAGCATCGGCGGTAACGTCGCCGAGAATTCCGGCGGCGTGCACTGCGTGAAGTACGGGTTGACGACCCACAATCTGCACACGGTCGCCTATGTCGACATGACCGGGGAATTGATCACCCTGGGTGGCAGCGGCTACGACGCTGCGGGTTACGACCTGATGGCGCCCTTCACCGGGTCGGAGGGGATGCTCGGCGTCGCGGTGGAGATCGGCGTAAAGCTCCTGCCGTTGCCGGAAACGGTGGTCCTGATGCAGGCCGCCTTTCCCGACATGGAGCGGGCGGGGCGGGCGGTGATGCAGATTGTGGGTTCCGGCATCACGCCGTCCGGCCTCGAGATGATGGACCGCATCGCCATAGAGGTGGTGGAAAACTACATCCGGGCGGGTCTGCCGACCGACGCAGCGGCTTTGCTGCTGTGCGAACTCGACGGTGCCGAAGCGGATGTCGCGGCCCAGATCGAACAGGTGACTCGGGTGATGCAGGGGTGCGGCGGTTACGATTTTCGCCTCGCCCGCTCGGCGCCCGAGCGTGAGCGGCTCTGGCAGGGGCGCAAAGCAGCCTTTCCGGCGCTGGGTCAGGTGACCACGGATTTCTTCATCATGGACGCCACGGTACCGCGGCGCCACCTCGCTTCCACGCTGGCGCGCATTACCGAGCTGGCCGGAGAATACCGCCTGCGGGTTGCCAATACGTTTCACGCCGGCGATGGGAACCTCCATCCGCTGATCCTCTACGACGCGTCGATCCCGGACGAGGTGCGACGCACCGAGGCATTGGCCAACGCCATCCTGACCCTCTGTCTGGAGCGTGGTGGCACCGTGACCGGGGAGCACGGCATCGGCGCCGAGAAGCTCGACATCGCCTGTGCGCAATTTGCCGAGCCCACGCTGGAGCAGTTCTTCGCCTTGAAACGCGCCTTCGATCCGGACGGATTGCTCAATCCCGGCAAGGCGATTCCGACGCCGCGCCGTTGCGCGGAACTCGGCGGTCTGCACGTGCACCGGGGTGAGATGCCGTATCCCGGGCTCGAGCGGTTCTAGGCGGTATCAGCGTGGACGATCTTTGCTCCGAGTGGCAGGAAAGGGTGCGCGCAGC
>JAYZWP010000055.1:0-4506 GCA_036142245.1 Pseudomonadota bacterium
AGATCGAGGTGGTCATGTTTTTGCGCGGATGTCCCGTCGGGCAGCAGCCTCAGGCTGCCGGACATGCCCAGATGCATCAGGAGCGTGCCGCGGGTCGTGCCGAGCAGCAGATACTTGCTGCGCCGTGTCACCGCGGTGACCTCCACGCCCCGTAACAGCCGATCCAGGTGTGCCGGGACCGGCCAGCGTAAACGGTGTTCCCGCACGATCGCGCCCGTGAACCTGTGCCCCTCCAGCGCTGGTGCGATCGCGCGCCGGGTGGTTTCGACCTCCGGGAGTTCCGGCATGGTCAGGGCTGCGCGGAGGGTTCGGCTTCCTCGGCTGGCGCCGGAGCCCCCGTGGCGCCGTGTTCCTTTTCGTCCAAGGTCGGCTCAGTGGGAGCAGGTTCCGCCCGCGGCGGGTTCAGCAGCCGCTCAGTGGTTTCGGCGGTGAAGCGATAAGCGACACCCAGTGCGGGGACGACCAGGGAGGTCGTGCCTTGTGCGCCGCGTTGAACCGTCGCGTCCAGGGTGCGGATAGTCTCGTCATCCCCGGCATGCCAGGAGATACGGATCGGCTCGCCGCCGTGCGGCTCGTCCGGCAGGCCTACCGACATGGCGTAGGCATACTTCCAGCCATCCACGAAACGGTTCAACGCATCGGCGCCAGCGCCATTGTCCGGGGTGATCTCCCAGGTGCCCTGTTCGGCAAGCAGGGAGAATCCGGGGAGCTGCAGCGCGGTGATGACCGCCTCTTCCGGCAGCAGCCGGCGATCGGCCCAGTCGTGCCACGGTGCCGTCGCGTGGTGATGGAAGTGGTCGTCGATCAGGTAACCCTGATCCCCGATGGCGACATAGCGACGGATGGCGACCGGGTTCTGGTCCCCGAACCGTACGGTGAGGTCGTCGAACGTCACTTCCGGGCGGCCGTCCGTAAGACCGTATTTGGTGAGGGTCGCCTCGTCGGGCAGGGGAAAGGTGGCGAACCGTTCCGTGGAGAGCAGTTCCAGCAAAGAATCGACCCGGTAACCCAGAGCCTTCAGCGTCACCGGCCGATCCAGACGCCAGGTCGCGCCATCGCGCACCAGATGCAGGCGTTCCTCGCCGTTGCTCGCGATGGTAATCGCTTGGACCTGTGCCGGGTCGATGTCGGTGAGCGCCGGGTGTTGCGGCGCCGGTTCGAGTCCCGGTTTACGCCACGCCAACAGCACCAGGCCGGCGACCAGAATCGCCAGCCCGAGGTTGATCAGCCAGCGGGATCGCATCACAGGCGCCGACGACGCAGAAAAGTGACGCCCCCTATGCCGATCAACAGCAGCGGCAGCCCCGCCAGGAAACCGAAACCGATGATCCCCTGTTCACGGGGGGTGAGGTCCAGGCTGGAATCAACCGCCACCTTGGGGGCGATAGTGAGCAAGGTCTCCTCGCCGGCGAGCCAGTTCACCAGCCGCGTGCCGAGTTCGAGATTGCCGCCATTGCCGATATAGGCGTTGGACAGAAAGTCTCCGTCGCCGAGCACCACCACCCGCTGCGCCGTGGCCTGCTCGACGGGTTGATCTTCCGCAGTGCGGGGGTCGTCCTGCTGCATCGCGATGGCGATGACGATGGGTCCGCTGGTGTCCGTATCTTCGTCGAACACGACCTCCTGGGCGGCCAGGTCCCCGTTTTCCAGCCACCCCTGGGCGGCCACCTCGATCAGCGGTGCTGCCGTCCAGTTGCCGCCCGGTGCACGATCGACCCGGGTCGCGAGGGGAAACAGGGTGCTCAGGTCAAAGCGGCGCAGCGCGGCGTGGGGCTGATAGTTCCCGGCGGTGGCCAAAACCAGGGCGGCACTGCCGGCGAACAGTTGACTCACCGGGTCCACCACGGTGCCGCCGCCGATATCGACCCCGAGCTGCTGAGCCAGGGGTTCGAGACCTTGCAGCGGTTCCGGGTCGGCGAGCCAGAGCAGATTCCCGCCGGCCTCCAGGTATGCCAGCAGGGCTTGCGACTCTCCCGGCAGGAGCCGCGTCTGCGGCATGCTGACGACAACCGCGGCGGCGTCCGTGGGCAGGGGGGTACGGCCGTCGAACTGCCACGAACTCACCTCGAAACCCTGCGATCGCAGCGCCTCGGTCCAGGTGGACAGATCGTGATTCGCCTGCCCCTCGGGGGAGCGTTCGCCGTGACCGGTGATGAACACCAGGCGGTGACGCGCGCCCCGGGTCAGGCGCAGCAGCGCGTTGACCACCTCCTGTTCGGACAGGTCGGTCAGCTTTTCCTTGCGTCCGGCAAGGTTCAGTACCACCGTTCCGTCGCTGCGGATACCTTCCTCCCGGGCCCGCTGCGGTTCCAGTTGCGGGTCCACATAAGCGACCCTGAGCTGCCCGGAAAGGTCCTGATACTTCTGCAGTGTCGCTGCGATCTGCCGGCGCACGGCTTCGTCGGTGCTGGCGAAAACGGTCACCTCGATCGGTTCGCTGAGCGCGGAGAGCATTTCCCGCGTGTCGGAGGACAGCGTGTGACGCCCCGAGGCGGTCCAGTCGAAGCTGGTGCGGTACTGGGTACTCAGGTATCCGAGCAACCCCACCGCTGCCAACAGCAGAATGACGAACAGGGGGCCGTGGATTCGCTGCTCGATTCGGTGGCGGGCGGTACTGTCCATGACGACGCGCATCAGGCGGCCAGGCGCCGCGCGTCCAGCCGGCGCACGGTCAACGCCAGGAACAGCACCACGAACAGCCCGAAGTAGGCGAGGTCCTGGGTATCCACCAGCCCCTGCAGCAGGTTCTCGTAGTGGCGCAGGGTGGACAGATGCCCCAGCACGCCGCGTGCGCCATCGCCGCCGGTCTCACCCGCCCAGTCGATCAGCCACAGGATCAGCAGTGCGCCGAAGGTGCCTACGGCGGCGATCACCGGCTGATCCGTCACCGCGGAAACGTAGATTCCCAAAGCGGCGAAACTGGCCAGCAGCAGGAGCATCCCCAGAATATTCGCGGCCAGCAGTCCCGGGTCGAGCTGTCCCCCCAACAACAGGCTCAGCGGCATGAGCAGCAGCAGACCCAGCACCAGGGCCAGGAACAGCACCACCCCGAGGTATTTGCCGAGCACGATCTCTATCTGGGTCACCGGAGCGCTGATCAGCAGGGTGAGGGTCTGGGCGCGCCGCTCCTCGCTGAAACTGCGCATGGTCAGCACCGGCACCACCATCATCAGGATCACGCCGGCACTACCGAGCAGTCCGGTGACGACGATCTGCGTTACCCCGGGAGCGTCCGGAATGGCGGCGATGCGCGACTGGTTCTGCAGGTAGTAGTCGAGCTGGATAAGAAACAGGTAACCGAGGATGAACTCGATCACGCCCAGCACGACCCAGGCACTGGGGGAGTAGAACAACCCCCGCAACTCCTTGCCGGCGATGGTGGCGATGGCTCTCATGCGGAGGTCTCGCGGTCGGTCAGTTGCAGAAACACCTGTTCCAGGGAGAGGTGCTCCGGTCCGATGCGGCACAATCCCCAGTCCGCTTCGACGGACGCCCGCACCAGGGTGTCCGTGGGGTCGTTGTCGGTGTAACGGATGCGGTATTGCCCCTCGCCCAGTTCGTGGATGTCCGTACTCGGGCAGAGCGTCCTGATCTGTTCCGCCGTCGGCGGTCGGCGCCAGGCGAACAGCAGCGAGCGCCCCGTGAGGTGGGTCTCCAGGTCATCGATGGGGGCGCTCAGCAGCAGTTGGCCGCCGTTGATGATCTGCACGTGGCTGCAGACGCTCTGCACCTCCGACAGGATATGGGTGGAGAGGATCACGCCGTGCAGGGTGCCCAGTTCGCCAATCAGTTCCCGGATCTCACGGATCTGGATCGGATCGAGCCCGACGGTGGGCTCATCCAGAATCACGACATCCGGCTCGTGGACGATCGCCTGGGCGATCCCGACCCGCTGCCGATAACCTTTGGAAAGATTGCCGATCAGCCGATGCCCTACGGCCGTCAGACCGCAGCGGCGCTTCGCCTTGGCGATCGCCTGGCCGGTTCCCCGGCGCGGGATGCGGTGCAGCCGGGCGCAAAAGCGCAGATATTCGTCTACCGTGAATTCGCGATAGATCGGTGGGGTTTCCGGCAGGTAACCGATATGTGCCTTGGCCGCGGTGGGGTTCTCCACCGGATCGATTCCGCAGATGCGCACACTGCCGCCGCTGGGCGCCAGGTTACCGGTGAGAATGTTCATGGTGGTGGTTTTGCCGGCGCCGTTGGGGCCCAGAAAACCGAGCACCTGCCCGGGGCGCAGACTGAAAGAGACGGACCTCAGCGCGCGGATATCGCCGAAAGAGCGGGTCAGTCCCTCGATTTCAATCAGAGTTAAGGCGGTCATGGCGCCGCTATTATTCGCATAGCGGCGCCGAATTCAAGCTGTCCGGCGCCGTTATATTGCCGTGAGCGATTCCTGCATTTGTCGGGCCCAGGCGAGGGCGTCGAGGTAGGTTTGGGCGAGGGTGGGGTCGTCGGATTCCGCGGTCTGTTCGAATTTGATGACGTTGGCGAGGGTCTGTCCGA
>JAYZWP010000056.1:0-4073 GCA_036142245.1 Pseudomonadota bacterium
GTGCCGCTGTACCGGCTACGACAAGATCGTGAAGGCCGTGCAAAAGGCGAGTCAAATGATGGAGGCTGCGTAATGAATGCACCCACAGGTCTGGATACCACCGTCGATCTCAACGTGATCGGCACGACTCCCACCCGCAAGGACGGCATCGACAAGGTGACCGGTGTCGCGAAATTCGGCGATGACATCCACCTGTCCAACATGCTGCATGCCAAGGTGCTGCGCAGTCCGCATCCGCATGCACGGATCGTGAAAATCGATACCAGCAAGGCGGCGGCATATCCCGGGGTCCACGCGGTCATCACCGGCAAGGATATGCCGAAGCTGAATGTTCAGGTGGTCGCCGCCGGCGAGGGCGGTGAAGTCAACATGCAGGATATCGCCGATAACTGCATCGCCCGGGACAAGGTGTTCTACGAAGGCCACGTCGTGGCGGCGGTCGCTGCGGACAATCCGCACATTGCCGGCGAGGCAGCAAAGCTGATCGAAGTGGAGTACGAAGTCCTCGAATCAGTGCTGGATGTGCGCGAGGCCGTCAAGGAAGGTGCCGTGGTCCTGCACGAAGACTACACACCCGGGGCCTTTCTGTTTCCGACCCAAAAAGCGCTGCCCAACGCCGGGCGCCTGCAGATGGGGGACGGTGACGTCGAGGCGGGCCTCAAACAGGCCGATTTCGTCGTTACGCGGGAATTCACTACCAAGGCAGTGCACCAGGGCTATATCGAGCCCCATATCACCACGGCGCTGTGGAACCCCCAAGGCACGCTCACGGTCTGGACCACCACTCAGGGCGCCTTCGCGATTCGGGATTTCCTGTCCTGTTTTCTGAATCTGCCGATGAACGCCATCAAGGTGATTCCCATGGAGATCGGTGGCGGTTTCGGTGGCAAGGACGTGCCCTACATGGATCCGCTCGCTGCGGTTTTGTCACGCAAGACCGGCCGTCCGGTAAAGATGTTCATGAGCCGGGAAGAGGTTCTCAAGGCCACCGGTCCGAGCCCGGAGACTTACATGAAGGTCACCATGGGCTGCAAGAAGGACGGCACGCTGACGGCCGCCGATCTGTACATGCTGTACGAAGCCGGTGCTTATCCCGGCGGCCCCATCGCCCCCGGCTGCGCCTGCTCGGTCACCCGCTACAACATTCCGGCGGTGCGCATCGATGGCTACGATGTATTTCTCAACAAACCGAAGATGAAGCCGTACCGTGCGCCGGGAGCGACCCAGTCGACCTTCGCCGTGGAGAGCGTGATCAGCGAGTTGGCCGACAAGTGCGGCATGGACCCCATTGATTTCCGCATGAAGAACGTGCTGAAACCGGGCGACATGCTGCCGCTCGGTTTTCCCTGTCCGCCGCTCGGCACGGTGGCCATTCTCGAGGCGATCAAGAACCATCCGCATTACACGGCGCCGCTGGACGGACCGAATCGCGGACGGGGTGTCTCCTTCGCGTTCTGGTTCGGCGCGGGCTTGATGTCGAGCGCCGAGTTGTCACTCAATTCGGACGGCACCGTGAACCTGTCCACCGGGAGCGCCGACCTGTCCGGTACCCGGATGACCCTGTCCATGCAGTGCGCCGAGACGCTCGGTATCGATGTTCAGAACGTCTCCGCGGCCGTCGCCGATACGGACAGCATCGGCTACACCTTCCAGTCGGTGGGTAGCCGCACAACGTTCGCCACCGGCATCGCGGTGATCGATGCGTCGAAGATGCTGCTGGAGAAGATGGCGGAGCGGGCTGCCCTGATATGGGAGACCGATGTGGCCAACGTGGCGGTGGAAAAAGGGGTCTTCATCAATACCGCCGAACAGGGCAAACAGCTCACCTTCGTGGAGATCGGCCGGCAGGCGGATCACACCGGTGGCCCCATTACCGTGGCGACCTCAGCCAATCCGGAGGGTGTCGGCTTTCAGGTTGCGGCCAATCTGGTGGACGTGGAGGTGGATCCGGAAACCGGTAAGGTGGATATTCTTCGTTACACCGCGTTCCAGGACGTCGGGCGTGCCGTGCACCCTGATTACGTCGAGGGACAGATGCAGGGCGGAGCGGTCCAAGGTATCGGCTGGGCGCTTCATGAGGAATACTTCTACGACGACGAAGGACACCTCAAGAACCCGACGCTGCTCGACTACCGCATGCCCACCGCGCTGGATGTGCCCAATATCGAGTGCGTTATCATCGAAACACCCAACCCCGGCCACCCGTACGGCGTGCGCGGTTGTGGTGAAGCACCCATCGTACCGCCGCCGGCTGCTCTCGCCGACGCCATCAAGAACGCCATCGGGGTGCGGATGTCCAAGCTGCCAATGAAACCGGGGAATATCCTGGAGGCGATCTGGGAGCAGCAGGGAGAAGCTGCCGCCTGATTCCGCATGGCGCAATCCGAAGTCATTACGCGGCCGCACCGGGTGCATATCCCGGCCACCATGCGCCACCTGACGGGCGGCGAAAGCGCTGTCGAAGTGGCGGGCGTAAACGTCCGTCAGGTGATTCGCAACCTTGACACCGCCTATCCGGGGTTCGCGGAATTGCTGTTGAAGGACGATGTTCCGGCGCCCGGTGTGGCGGTGGCTGTAAACGGTAACGTCACGGGAGCCATCCTCGCGAAGCTGGAAGAAGGATCGGATATCTACTTCGTCCCCGCCCTCGGCGGGGGGTGAGCCGCGACCCTTTGTCCGGTGGACAAAGGAAGCGCGGCGAACGGGCGGACAGGAGGTCCGCCCTGGGGCTGGACTGAAACCGTTGTCGTGTCGCCATGGATGGCTGTCGCGCAGATGGGTTGGATCGGTCCGGACCCTTTGTCCGGTGGACAAAGGAAGCGCGGCGAACGGGCGGACGATAAAGGCCCGCTGGCTACCCTGGCCGATGCTCGGTCCGAATTGCGTTGATGCTGTCGGTAATTTTTCCTGGTAAGGCGAACCCCGCGCGGGACGAGCTGTCCCATTGCCGGTAGGACGCCTCCTCCATACCCGCCCCGCATGAGTCGAGCGTCTGGTGACGGCGTGCCGGGGGCGCAGGTTGCAGGCCTCTAAAACGTAAGGATAAGGATCAGAAGGATCAAGACATGAAAAGAAGGATTACCGCGTGCGCCCAGGCGGTTGCCGTAGCGGGGTTCACCCTCAGCGCATCGGCACTCGGTGCGGAGCTGCAAAGCGAGGCACAGCGGTTGGGATATACCATCGGTCAACAGGTCGGTGAGAGCTTGATGCGCGACGGCATCCAGATTGACCAACAGGCGTTGTTCGATGGCATCGCGGATAGCCTGTCCGGAAAACCTCCCCAGTTAACCCAGGAAGAGAAGGTCGCCAGCATGCAAAAGGCAGCCGAGGAACGACAGCAAGCAGTGAATCAGATTGCAGAAGCGAATCGTCAGGCCGGCGAGGCATTTCTCGCCAATAACCGGGAGCAGACGGATGTGGCTGTTACTGGGAGTGGTCTCCAGTACCGCGTCATCGAGTCCGGCAAAGGGGAGGCTCCCGCTGCTACGGACTCCGTCACGGTGAATTATCGCGGGACGACGATCGATGGTGAGGAGTTCGATAGCTCCTACAGCCGTGGCGAGCCGGCGACTTTTCGGGTCAATCAGGTGATACCCGGCTGGCAGGAGGCACTGCAACTCATGAGCCCGGGCGCTAAATGGCAGGTGTTCATTCCGTCCGATCTTGCCTACGGCGAACGTGGTGCCGGCGGAACAATCGGGCCGAACGCCACCCTGGTCTTCGATATCGAGTTGTTAGCGGTGAATTGAGGACGGGAGATTCGGGGTATCGTCCGTGCTGATTTCACGGACGAAATCCTCGAATTTTCCGTTCGGGGCCGCTGTCATCCGGTCGGTTCGTTCGAATCGCAGGAGACCATCAAAGGGCAGGCTTGCGGCGAGTCGTGAGGACAGATCCGCGCACTCCCGATCGGTCAGCGCCCGCGGTGCGGCGTACCGCACCACGACGAGATCGCGGCGCTGCTGACGCAACTGAAACTGCTGGACCGGGCTCGCGGCAAGCCAGAGTTCCGCTGGGAAACTGGGCCAGACCAGGTCGCCGTCGGCACGAATCAGCAGGTTGCGTTCCCGCCC
>JAYZWP010000057.1:0-3651 GCA_036142245.1 Pseudomonadota bacterium
GGTTCCGGTCCGACCGGAACCCCTTCTCCTTCGAAAAATATCTTGGCTGACAGCCGCTTCAGCGCGGATGCCTGGTCGCGCTGCTCCACTAGCACGCCTGCATTCGTCGTCATATGAATTCGCGACAGCCATCATCAGAATGAATCCCCGAGGAATAACGCAATGCGTCATCCTTACGGCTGGGTAACCGGGCTGCTGTTGGCGCTGCTGCCGGTGACCGCGCTGGTCCTGTTGGCGGCCGGCACCGGCCGCGCCTACAGTGCCGAAGCGCAGGTTCCGCCATTCAAGACGCTGGATAGGGACGCCGACGGTTTCGTCTCCCGAGCCGAAGCGCACGAGTTCAAGGCGATCAGCCTTTTGTTCGGCGTGGCGGACGCCAATCGGGACGACCGGTTGTCGCCCCGGGAGTATCGGGCCATCATCAGCGGTGCGACCACCACCGCCGGGGGACTGCGCGGCTAGCTTCGCACCGGGCCGCCTACGCGGGCTGAAACCCGCTCTTTCACTTCTCACGACGGAACTATTCCGCGCCAGGTGTCACCAAACAGCGCTAGGATCGACGTGATCCGCGTCGTCCGGTACGTGGGAGCAGCGGGATTTGGCTGGACTGTTGAAATCGGCCGTCGGCGGGCAAATTTGCGGGCGCGCCGGAGGCGCTTAACTTAAGCGGTCGCGGTCTCGCGTTTCTGTATTCCGAGGAGAATCCGATCATGTCGACTCCAAATCTGGCCTCACTGGTCCTTGCTGCGGGTCTTGCCGCAACAGCCGGCGCGCGCGCCGCTGCGGCGCCTGCCTGTTTCGAGTTGTCCCCGCTGCGGGAGCAACTTGGCGAGACCTATTACGACGTCGACATTCCGCGCAGTCAGCTGCCGGACCTGCCGACGGAGCTGGACCGTCTGGCGCGTAACATCGCCGGGCCATGGCGGGGCGAGTCGGTCGGGTTTGACTGCCGCGGCACTGACGGCAACCCCCGCCAGGTTCGGCGCAATGTCCTGATCGAGGCGACGATCGCCGACACCGCAGCCGCGGGATTGGTGATCGACGTGACCCGCGAAAATCCCGACCAGCGGGTCACTACACAGGATCGGGTGGTGCTGTTCGACCCGGACATGCTGCTGTCCTTTCAGGTCGCCGGGCCGTATCGCGCGGTCGGCTCGCAGCGGTTTCGCCAGGCGACCGCGGAAGGGTTGAGTCTGATGCGACAGACCGACACGACCATCGAGCTCCGCGATAACCGTTTGACGCTGAACTTGCATTATTTCGTGAATGGCGTGTTCGTCGGGCAGGAAACCTGGGATCTTTCCCGACCGTGAACGCCGGCCTGCACCGGCGTGAGCAGCGCCCGCCCATCCGCTGAGACGTATCGCCTGGACTTAGGCTTTGCCAGGCTGGAGGCTCTATCGTTCGCGGCTGCCGTCGGCGGCGCGCCGACCCTGGTGTTCCTGCACGATGGCCTGGGTAGCGTGTCGACTTGGCGGAACTTTCCGGCGCGGCTTGCCGCGGCAACCGGTTGCGCGGCGCTGATTTACAGCCGCCAGGGGTATGGCCGATCCGATCCCTGTTTGCTGCCGCGTCCGCTCGACTACATGGAGCAGGCGGCATCGGTGGAACTACCCGCCGTGCTCACGGCGGCCGGGGTTCAACAATACCTGCTGATCGGACATTCGGACGGCGCGTCGATTGCGTTGATTCATGCCGCCAGTGATCCGGGAGAAGGGCTCCTGGGAGTGGTCAGCGAGGCGGCGCATCTGTTCCCCGAGGGCGAGACGTTGGATGCAATCCGCAGCGCGCGGGACCGGTATCGCGCGGGCGAACTCACCACGGGGCTGGATCGGCATCACGGCACCAATGCTGCGTGCGCCTTTGAAGGATGGGCACAGGCCTGGCTCGATCCCCGTTTCGTGCAATGGAGTATCGAGTCGATCCTGCCCCGTATACAGGTTCCATTGCTCGCCATGCAAGGCTGCGATGACCCGTACGGCACGCCAGCCCAACTCGTCGCACTGCGCCGCCGGTGCAACATCCCGGTTGAGTGTGTATTGCTAGCGGAGTGCCGTCACACGCCGCATCGAGAGCAGGCCGAACGCGCGCTGCATCTGATGACCCGCTTCGTACGCCGGTGTCACGCGGCGGCGTTAGCCGCCGGCCCGACCGGATGCAGGACGACAACTTGAGATTTTTCGGTGGCGTAAGGCGTGTGACCCGCCATACGCCAGCTACAATGCGCCGTCTTTTCTCTGCCTGGTTACTCGATGACCCGAGGCACCAGATAGAGCCCGTTTTCGACTGCCGGCGCGCCTTGCTGGAGGCGTTCCCGTTCGACGATTTCGGTCACCCGGTCGTCTCGCAGCGGCAGTGACTGTTCGAGCGGCGTGGCGAGTGGCTCTACGCCGTCGGTCGGCGCTGCTGCGATGGCGTCGACCATGGCCAGCGTCCGGGAGAGGTCAGCGAGGTAGGTGGGTTCGTCCGCCGTGGACACGGTCAGGCGTGCCAGATGGGCGATCTTGTGCAGTTGTTCAGGCGACAGGGACATCCGAAGTTTCCTGCGGGTTGCTCGGGGCACGAGTCAGTATCGCAGCTTTTTGTTCGTCAGCCGGCGGGTGTCGCCCGGGAGGGGCGCGCGACGCCAGCGGTTGCCGCTGGCGTACCGGAATTGCTACAGTGCTGCATTTTTTGCCATTCATGAAGTTGCGGCCCCATCTAACGGATATTTAACAAGTTAATGCTGAAGAAAATACTTGGCCTGTTTTCCAGTGATCTGGCCATCGATCTGGGGACCGCGAACACGCTGATTTCGGTGCGCGGTAGGGGCGTGGTGTTGAATGAACCCTCGGTGGTAGCAATTCGGCAGGGCGCCGGGACCGGGGGACGCAAGGTGATTCAGGCGGTTGGCCTGGAAGCCAAGCGGATGCTCGGGCGTACCCCCGGCAATATCACCGCCATACGGCCGTTGAAGGATGGCGTGATTGCCGATTTTTTCGTCACCGAAAAGATGTTGCAGCACTTCATCCGCAAGGTGCACCAGAGTAATTTTGTGCGGCCCAGTCCGCGCGTGGTGGTCTGTGTGCCGTGCGGCTCCACCCAGGTGGAGCGGCGGGCGATCCGGGAGTCGGCCATGGGGGCCGGCGCGCGGGACGTGATACTCATCGAGGAGCCCATGGCAGCTGCCATCGGCGCGGGGCTGCCGGTCGGTGAGGCGACCGGGTCCATGGTGCTGGATATCGGTGGCGGCACCACCGAAATCGCCGTCATCTCGCTGAATGGGCTGGTCTATTCCGATTCCGTGCGGATCGGCGGCGACCGGTTCGACGAGGCGATCATCAACTACGTGCGCCGCAACTACGGCACCATGATCGGCGAAACCACGGCTGAGGAGATCAAGCATCGCATCGGTTCGGCTTTCCCGGGCACCGATGTGCTGGAGATGGAGGTCAAGGGTCGGAATCTGGCGGAGGGTATTCCGCGCAGTTTCACCCTCAACAGCAACGAAATCCTCGAGGCGCTTCAGGATCCCCTGCAAGGCATCGTCAGCTCGGTACGCAACGCCCTGGAACAGACTCCGCCGGAGTTGAGTTCCGATGTCGCCGACAAGGGCATGGTGCTGACGGGAGGTGGCGCGCTGCTGCGGGGAATCGACCAATTACTCTCCGA
>JAYZWP010000058.1:0-3528 GCA_036142245.1 Pseudomonadota bacterium
GCTCGAGGACATCGGCGTTTGCGGCAAGGGGGAGGGTGGCGCCTTTGTCGGGGAAACGGACCTGACCTGGCGCGGTCCCTGCCCGGTCAACACCCACGGCGGGCAGCTCTCCTTCGGTCAACCCGGCCTCGCCGGCGGCGCCACCCAGATGATCGAGGGGATACGTCAGCTCATGGGGCGCGGCGGCGAGCGGCAGGTGAAGGACGCGGTGATCGGTTACGTCGGCAACGGCGGCGTCATAGGCCAGGCCTCCAGCGTCGTGCTCAGCAACGACGCGACCGCCTGAAACCGGCAAGCTATACGGAGAGTTGTCATGATCGATCTGTCACCGCCGCTGCCGGCCCCTACCGCAGAGTCGCTGCCCTTCTGGCAGGCGGCGCGCCAGGGCCGGCTGGTCCTGCCGCGCTGCAACGTCTGCGACGAGGGGTACTTCTACTATCCCCGCGCCACCTGCCCGAACTGCCTGTCGCCGGACCTTGCCTGGGAGGAACTCTCGGGTCGTGCCACCCTGTTCACCTATACCGTGGCGCAGACGCCGACCCACCCCGGCTTCGCCCAGGGTGATCCGCTCATCATCGCCATTGTGGAACTTGCCGAAGGACCGCGGATGAGCACCAACATCCTCGATTGTTCTCCCGACAAGCTCGAAATCGGCATGCCGCTGACCGCGGTGTTCGAACCGGTGGACGACGACATCGCCCTGATCAAGTTCCGGCCGGGGTGACGCTCAACGGGATCAGAGTCATTGATTCGTCCCGTGGAACCCAGGCGCGCGAACTTCCATTACCGCTTCTGCGCAACGGGAAACCGTCGACTCTGACCCGCAGTGCGCAGACCGCCTCGCTGTACGGGAATGGTATCGAGAAAGCGTTGGCGCTCCGGCCTGTCTCACCCGATGGTGATCGGTTTGAACCTGACCGCTCCACACCCGTCATCGGATACCATCAGGTTGACATGCCATTTTCCCGGTAAGAGCATGGCGTCATTAGAAGGATAAGTTAATTCAGCGGAGGCACGTTCAGTGCGTCAGACGTTCCGCGAAATAGTGAGGCTGCGCGCGCGGTCTCCCGACTTTCCAATGACTGTCCGGTCGGCGCCGGGGTATTCCTATGCGCCCCTTCGACGGCGTGGTTCTTCTGTCATCGCAAACCCCTGGCTTCGCGGCCTGTTCAAAGCGATGGGCCCGCGGCCTGTTCAAAGCGACGGGCCCATTGCTCGTGACCCGCCCGCGCCGCCATGCGGAAACACAGCGTGCCGACGCCATAGCGTTCTTACAAGACGCAGCGGTTACGGCAAACCTGCCGCGGTTATCGTGTGGCAGTGCGGGTGGAGGCAAGAGTTCAGTTGCGGAGGCCGGGTAGTGAGCCGGTATTTTGCTGACCTCCTTGGGTTGAGTTTGCAGTTCGGGCTCTGCGCCGGCGCGACCGGTACCCGGATTCGTGGGCGACTATTGCGTTTTGATGGTCGGAAGCTTGCTGGTTGCGTCCTGACTGTACTGGCTCTGCTGGTTATAGCGGGTTGCGGCGTTGCGCTACCATCGTCGCCGGTGCCAGAGGGAGTCAATGTGGTTGGATCGGTAACTGCCCAACCGGCTCAAACCGCTGACGCGGCGACTGATGTAGCGCTTGATTCATCGGCCCGATCAGCGCCCCGGACCGAACAACGCGTGGTGCAGGAGACGCCGCGGCATCGAAGCGTCCGTGAGCGGCTCGCCGGGCGGACCTACTACCTGGGGCAGGTTCTAAGCGACAGTCCCTTCACGCAGCAGCGCCCCGGCTTTTGTGACCAGTTTCTCACCGACTGGCAGGCGCAGCGCCACATCACCTATGTCGATCCGGTGGTGACAACGAATGACTACCACGACCCCGCGTTGCTGGCCTATACCCGGCGTTTTGAAGGCACGCTGCGCCGCGTCATAGATTTCTATGCCGGTCTCGAGCCGAGTCAGCGCAGGGTGGATTACGCGCCGCCAGGGTTTCGTATTTACGAGAGGGAGTTCGATAACGTGCCGGAAAATGGCAGGGAAGTCGTTTTGTTTGCGGATCATTCCACGACCTATTCAGGGTTTCACATGTTTCGTCCAGACGACAATGCGAAGCTCATCCAGATACAGTCGATGATTTCGCCCGCAACGGTGCGGGACGGGGTACACAACCAGAACAATATGGCGGAAGTGATTCGTTACCGCGGTTATACCCTGATCGTTGGCATGGACGATTACCGTCACCCGGATGAGGGTGTTTATGCCATCAATCTGTATATGTTTGGTCCGTTACTCGGCCAAAAGGGCGGACTGGTTTGCCGGTTTTCCCAGAACCCGATATCCCCGGCGGATGCTGTTTTTCTTAAAGAGCTAGAAGCGAAGGAGTAACCCATGATTGCCTATCGAGCCACCCCGGACTTCAATGTTGATCTGCGTGATGTCTTGTCTCGGGCTGAGGGATTTAAGAATTTTGTCTACCACGACTCCAGCGGTGTGCCGACTCTTGGGTATGGCGTGGCGCTCATACTCCAAAACGCTGCTGGGCAATGGGTAGTTAGAAGTAATCTCGATCCGCTACTGGCAAGCATCGAGATTGTACTGAGTTCTACTCAGAGGGAGGCGCTGGAGGATGCTGCACAATTCCTCCAAAACGGTAATACGGCTGCTGCAAAAGCTCTTTTCCCGCCACCGGATGCGGACATTGTGGCCAATCCGGACCTCAACACCATGGGATTTACCATTACCGAGCCGGAGGGCAACGTTCTCTTCACGGCGGCAACTAAAGAGGCGATTGGTAATCTGTGGACTGCGTTGGGCGGCAGTCTTTTTGATACGGTGGCGCTGAATACCGGTACGCCCTACGCTAATCGCGCAGCGGCGGAGGCGGCGTTTGAAACCGGGGCTATTGCCGGTAGTGCCGAGCTGATTGCGCTGGCCTCACTCGCCTACAACAGTCCGGCGACGATTGGCCCCGACCTGCAAGCGGCGCTGACCAACGGTCAGCGGGAGAGAGCCTGGTTTGAGATTCGTTATCGGACCAATGGGAGTTCTGATCCGAACGAGCGCAACGGCACTGCGAAACGGAGATTTGACGAAGCGCATCTGTTCAGTCTCTACGACGATGTGAATAACGTGGGTGCGGTTGAAGCACAACGAGTCATAGATTTTCTGTTTGCCGCCCCGACTTACGCGAATGCCAAGGGGCCGACCAATGTGGCGCATATGCTGGCTTATAGCCTGGGTTGACATGACCCTGCCCCGGTAAGAGCATGGCGTCATTAGAAGGATAAGTTAATTCAGCGGAGGCACGTTCAGTGCGTCAGACGTTCCGCGACATATCGAGGCAGCGCTTGCGGTCTCCCGACTTAAATAGCCCTAGGGTCGGGTGCATGCGTCTTGTGGTCGGGCCACTGACCGCCCGATCAGCGCCGGGCTGTCCCTATTCGCCTCTTCGACGGCGTGTTTCTTCTGTCATCGTAAACCCCTGGCTTCGCAACGTATTCGAAGCGACGGGCCCATTGCTCGTGACCCTCCCGCGCCGTTCG